>NZ_JAIVFV010000060.1 GCF_020829445.1 Nostoc sp. CHAB 5836 | reverse complement strand
CGATGATCGCATAGATCGCAATTGTTTCATTTAACATATGCCCCTCCGAATTTTCTGACTGGAGGGCATTTTATTGCTTAAGTGGTCACGTGCGATCGCACTCCCGCGTAACTAGCAACTTGGGTTACTACTCCAAGAAATTGAATCATCCTCAGATGTTCTACTAACCCAAACACTAGATTTTTTACGTTTTCTCAAGACAAAACCAGGAACCGAGGAAATATCTCTTGACCTGTCAACAGAAAAAAATGATGACACTTCCAATCATCAAACGAAACCGGAAATACAGGAAGCAACACCAATTATTAGAGGCTCTAAAGCAGAAGACTTGCTAAAATTTGCCGGAACCTGGCAAGGGGATGATTTTGAGGAGTGCTTACAGCTTGTTTACGAAACCCGTTCCCCGGCTGAATTTTAGTCATGTACCTCCTAGATACCAACCATTGTAGCCTTTTCAAAGGATACAACAGGTGCAAACCTTAGCCTTAGAATCTTGGCTTTGACATTCTCCCAACACCAACCGATTCCTACGGAAAGTTTACCAAACTGTATGTAGGGTAATTCCAGATATCTTCTCCCCTCTTCTCTCTGCGCCCTCTGCGCCTCTGCGGTTCGTCCCTCCTACCCCAACCTCGGACGTATCCCATAATGCCGATATCGCCAATAATCCCGCAAAATGCGATCGTGGTCAAAACATAAATTACCAGGCACAGACCAATACTCAAAAATGCCTACACCCTTAGCATCATCCCCAGCCTTTGGTTCCCCCGTCGCTGTCGCCAAAAACACAATGCTAATTGTATGCTGACGTGGATCGCGATCGGGGTCAGAATAGACCAGTAATTGTTCAACTAACTCCACTTGCAAACCCGTTTCTTCCTCAGCTTCTCGCCGCGCCGCCACTTCCACCGCTTCCCCATAATCTACAAAACCACCAGGAATAGCCCAACCTAAAGGTAGATTATGTCTTTCAATTAACACTATTGGCCGATGAGGTCGATCTACTAGTTCAATGATGATATCAACTGTCGGCGTAGGATTTCGGTAAGTCATATTTATGAGTCATTGGTCATTAGTCATTAGTCATTAGTCATTAGTCATTAGTTATTCACAAAGGACAAATGACAAATGACAAATGACAATCAAGATGAGTTTACTTGATTTACCCTGCAAATACTGTTCCGTCATAGATTCGATGCGATCGCCTAGCGTGTTGATCAGACAATTGCTTCCTCCCATAATTCAGGTTAAATATGCCTTTTCCAAGATCTAGTGGCATTTTGCTGCATCCTACTTCCTTTCCCAGTCGATTTGGCATTGGGGATTTAGGCTTAGAAGCCTATCGCTTCATTGATTTTCTCAAAGAGAGCCATCAACAATACTGGCAAGTTTTACCCTTGGGGCCCACTGGATACGGAAATTCCCCGTATATGTGCTACTCGGCAATGGCGGGAAATCCTCTACTAATTAGCCCAGAAAAACTCTTAGAAGAGGGTTTGCTATCTGAAGAAGACTTTGCTAATTTACCAGGATTTCCGGTAGGAAAGGTAGATTTCGAGCAGGTTGTGCCGATTAAGATTAGGCTACTCAAAAAAGCCTGTGAAAACTTTAGAACCAATGCTACGCCCATCCAACAAAAAGAGTTCGCAGGTTTTTGCGACAGCAAAGCCTATTGGCTAGATAATTACGCCCTATTTATGGCCCTGAAAGATGCCAACGAGAATGCAAGTTGGCATACATGGGAGCCAGAATTTGTCAAGCGTGAACCGGAAGCATT
Organism: Nostoc sp. CHAB 5836; assembly: GCF_020829445.1. Classification (GTDB taxonomy): domain Bacteria; phylum Cyanobacteriota; class Cyanobacteriia; order Cyanobacteriales; family Nostocaceae; genus Nostoc. Next base: position 36,768 of record NZ_JAIVFV010000060.1, on the reverse strand, counting down.
AGCTCAAGTAGAGCGTCGGCTCAATGTCGAGATTTTTTATTACAAGTTCGTCCAATTTGAGTTTTTCCGGCAGTGGTCAGACCTGAAAAGCTACGCCAATATGCGCGGTATTGACATTATCGGCGATATCCCCATCTACGTAGCTCATGATAGTGCCGACGTGTGGGCGCATCCCGACATCTTTTGCTTAGACGAAGAGACAGGAGTTGCTGCTCAAATGGCAGGAGTTCCACCAGATTACTTTAGCGCCACAGGTCAATTGTGGGGCAACCCGGTTTATAACTGGGAGGAATTGCAAAAACAAGACTTTAAATGGTGGCTACAACGCTTTGAGGCAATGCTAGATTACGTAGATATAATTCGCATTGATCACTTCCGAGGCTTCGAGGCTTATTGGTCTGTGCCTCAAGGTGAAGAAACTGCCATGAATGGTAAATGGGTGGAAGCACCTGGAGACGCTTTTTTTGAAACGATCAAACAGAAGTTAGGCAAGCTACCCGTGTTGGCCGAAGATTTGGGAGTAATTACACCAGAGGTAGAAGCGCTGCGAGACAAGTATGAATTTCCTGGGATGAAAGTTTTGCAGTTTGCCTTTGGTTCTGATCCCGGTAATCCGTTTTTACCATTCAATTACCCGCGAAATGCTGTAGTTTATACCGGCACTCACGATAATGACACAACTGTCGGCTGGTTCAATTCAGCTAACGAGTACGAAAAGCAAAACCTGTTGCTTTATTTAGGTTGTATTAGTCCTGAAGGCATCCACTGGGATTTGATTCGTCTAGCTTTGAGTTCCATAGCCAACCAAGCGATTATTCCCTTGCAAGATATTTTGGGGTTAGGAAACGAAGCGCGAATGAATTTTCCCAGTATTGCTGAGGGTAACTGGGAGTGGCGCTATCAAGCAGCAGCGTTGACTGAGGAATTAGGCGATCGCTTGAAAGTTCTTACTAGACTTAATGGACGCGCGCCGGAAGCTAATTGAGTTGGGGGAGATGAGGGAGTTGGGGGAGATGAGGGAGTTGGGGGAGATGAGGGAGTAAGCCAACATTATTATTCTTCCTCATCCCCCTCATCCCCCTCATCCCCCTCATCCCCCTCATCCCCCTCATCCCCCTCATCCCCCTCATCCCCCTCATCCCCCTCATCCCCCTCATCTCAAAACTTCGCCTTGGCAGCAATCCTAATTTCTTCCTCTTTCCCAGGCTCTCCCATTTCCTTAGCTTTCTCTTGATTGACGCTCATCAACACGCCACCAGCATTATCAGTTTTTACTGTCAGTTGTTGTTGGGCTTTCCAAATTCGGTGAGACCCTTCTGGTAAAGTACCCTCAAACTGGGTTTTGCCATCAGCGATTACGCGAATCCAAGATGACGCTTTTAAGGTGACACCAATCTGTACAGCCTGTCCCTGTTGGACTTGGCTAAGGGTATCGCTGACAGATTGAACTTCTACTGACTCTTTTAGTTGGGCTAGTTCTGGTTTAACAAAGGATTTTTGTTTTGGATATGGCTGGTTTCGGCTATTACTTGCTTGTAGTACAGCATTATTTAATAATTGAGATAAACCATTGACAGAGCATATAATTAGCAATATGTAAAGAAAGTAAAGATGAATCGGACGTAGTTGAGAAAGGGGTGAAGCATTTCTTATACTTTGGGGACTAACTTCTGTAGAACTAATCGGAAAAGTGCCAGAAAATTCTACTCCATTCAAGCCTAGCGCTTCGGCAAATTGCCTGATCAAACGCTGAATATAGATTGGTTCTGGCAGATCGTTTAAATTACCTTCTTCGATCGCCTGCAATAATCGCCGAGGAATCCTGGTCAATCCAACCACTTGCTCTAGAGATAGACCCTGTTCTTGACGCAATGCGCAAAGTTGAGCGCCTAATTCTGCCAGCTTTTCAGCTCGTTGCTGCTCTAATGAAAGTGATAGCTGGTGATTATTCTTCTTCTTTCTTAGCCATTTCATGTCTACTGACACTCCTTAACTTTGCTGAATCAATAATTAGGTTGCGTTATCTGCTCTTGTAAAAACTTAATCTCATGATCTTTGAGGGAACGATATTTACCCTCTGACAAAAAAGGTTCTTTTGGAGTTTGTAATTGAATTGGGCCGATAGCAGTGCGATGCAGCTTGATTACTGGGTATCCTAACTGTTGAGCTATTCGGCGAATTTGGCGATTTCTTCCCTCCTGCAACACTACTTCTAAAAAGCTTTGCTCGGCACAACGTTCTACGAGGTGTACCTTAGCGGCCCTGGTTTTTCTACCCTCCAATATCACACCCTGACGCCACATTTGCAGTACTCTTTCTGGAGGATCTCCTTTGACCAAAACACGATACGTCTTGGAAATACTGTGGCGTGGATGGGTTAGTCCAAATGTCAGTTCTCCGTCATTGGTCAGGATTAATGCTCCTGTAGAGTCTGCATCTAGACGTCCAACTGGGTGAATACCTGAACCCTCTCGTAATTCTTTCGATAGTAGATCCAGGACTGTTGGTCTGCGATGAGGGTCGTAGCAAGTGGAAACCACTCCTGCTGGTTTGTGCAGCAACAAATATATTAAAGCCGGACGCTGCTTTTCGGATACAGGTTTACCATCGATGGCGATCGCATCTTTTTCGGGATCAACTTTTTGCCCTAAATGTGCCAATACCCCATTAATCCGCACCCGTGAGTGCCTAATCATTTCTTCGGCTTCACGACGTGAGGCGATACCCCATTGAGCGAGAATTTTTTGTAACCGTGCCTCCATGTGGAAATTGCTTATTTACTATTAACAATTAAATGATATTTGCATTTTGTGCCGAGTTGGCGTAAATGTTACATTTAAAGCCTGCTCAAGTTCTGTTCGATTCTTGAGCAAATACTCATAAACAGATTGGTTAAATGCCAGAGCAAAATTCCCAAACAACAAGTGCAAATAAAATTCGCATAATTACGCAGGTACTCACAACAGCACTCAAGCTCTGGTTGAGAGCGCAAGTCAGCCAAATATCTGAATTAAAAGTGGAGATTAAAGCCAGCGATCGCCAAATTCTCTCTGGATGTATCCCCTCGGTATCTATTTTTGCTACTCGTGCAGTTTATCAAGGTCTCCTGATTACACAAATTCAATTAACAGCAGAAAATATTCGGATAAATATCGGCTCAGTACTCAAGGGACAGCCTTTGCGACTGTTAGAAACAGTACCAGTGGTTGGTCATTTGATCGTAGAAGAGAAGGATCTGAATGCTTCTCTCTCATCTGATTTATTATCGACTGCTTTGAGTGATCTGCTGGTTAAGGTTTTACCAACAGATTACCCACAGTCACAAACAATTAATTGGCAAGAAATTCTCCTTGAGAACAACCAAATTATACTGCGAGGTATGAGAGTAACCAATGGTGAAACAAAACCTCTAGATATTTGTCTGGGCTTACAGTTACTTAGTGGGCATGAATTGCAAGTGGGACAGATCTCGTTCAAGTCCAACCAAGAATATATATTAGATGGGAATCATCAGTACAGTCTAGATCTTGGCTCAGATGTGGATATCCAAGAACTAACGCTGATCCCAGGACAGGTGGTGTGTCGTGGTAGGATTAACGTTAATCCTTGATGATGAGGGATTAAAAAATATTAATGCTCTATTTTAAATGATATTGCGCCTCTCAGTGGGACAATCCCCCCTTCGTTTCTGTGCCGTCTCGGAATATAATTCCAAGTTATTGCATTGAAGAGGCGAGAAATAGTATCTAGTTTTATAGACAAATAAGACTATTAACTAGTTTGTAAGTTTAACCTTACTGGATGAACTACAACACCCTCTATCCCATTGCTAAAAGCGTTTGGAATTGCTTTTTTAATTATGTTATATGAACCGCTAACATCTGCGTTTATAAGTTTTCCAGACTTACTCTTATATAATCCTCTTTGAATTCGTTTACCACTAAAGGTATGTTGAATTCCTTTTTTATAAGTTGGGATTATATCTAAATCTAAGAAAGAAGCTTTGCTGGTGTAAAATTCTTCAGTGAGAATTACTTTCATTCCAGCTAATTCAGCTTTGTATTTCAATTGATGTACAAATCTCTCATGTGGAATCTGTGTAAAATTTTGATTGTTTCGTTTTCCGATGTTTAAGTCTTGCTTCCATGTGTCGTTCTTTCCTATTACTAATGTTCCTATGCCATGAGCAATTAAATGATTGACAACAAACCTACTAGCTTTATGTAAATAATCATCTACTTTTAAATTTCTTTTTGTAGAAAGTTTTTGAATCTTCTTTGTACTTCCTTTTTTAACAATAGATTGAAATTTCGCCTTGACTTTATTAAAGTATTGGTTTATGGACTTTAGTGGATTACCATTTACAATGATTGGTTGAAAATCTTCAATATTTGATGTGATTGCAGCTAAATTTGATAGACCTAAATCTACTCCAGCCACTTTGGTTTTATCTAATTTGTTTTCGCTAATAACAAGAACATTGTAAACAACCTCTAGAATATAATGATTCAACTTAGGTACAATTCTAACTTGAGCAACTCTTGCCTAACAATATAATTAGCAGCGTTATACAAGTTTTTTGAGAAAAAACATAAGTTATCTATTTCTTTGTAATAAATGTGTTTTTTGTTAATTATATGACGTTCGACTAATTGCATGATTCATCCGCCTCTAAACATTTAATAATACATTCAGTTTGACGACTTCGACGGCGAATAGAATACAGTCTTGCACAAAAACTCGTAACAATAGAAACCAAATCATGCATTAAATCATCAGTCCGATCGTAAGCTAAATTCACAACTTCTATGTCACGTCCAGTCTGATTTAATAAAACTTTTAAATAATTAAAACCTACTCTAGACAATCTATCTTTATGTTCACAAACAATCAAAGAATAATCACTTTTATTTAACAAATCTATTAACTTTCTTCTATTATCATTAACACCACTACCAACTTCTTTAACTATTCTAATAATTTGATATCCTTTGGCAATGCAATAACTTTCTAATCTTTCAGCTTGACTATCCAAATTAGATTTGTTTTCACTGCTAGATACGCGAGCGTAAATAACAACACCTTTGGTTATTGGATTATCTAACTTTACGATAACAGTTCCACTTGGTAACTGTTCAGCTTTAAGATCCCCTCGTTTCCACATTCTCCAAGCAGTTTTGTAGCTAACACCGATTGATTTAGCATACTCAGATAATTTCATTATAAAAACCTATACGCCACAAATAATATAACGCCTAAGTCTATATCTGTCAATGCATGTCTATACTTTTAGCAAAACTTTTCAATACTTTACTCGCTTCGTTGCGATCGCGCCTCGGAATAGAATCCCAAGGCTAATAGCTTAAGTCCTCTCAAGAGGACTAATACCAATTCACGAAGATCCTGATACATATAGATTTCTCGTAGGGGCATGGCAATGCCCATTGGTGTCAACTTAAGTCATCAAGCTCATTCCCCAGTCATTTTACCCCACCCCTCAGTCCCCTCCCCGCAAGCGGAGAGGGGAGGTTTTGGCTTTAGACAAAACCGGGGTGGGGTGACACAGAGCGTGATGGGAAGTGAGTGGACTCTTAATCATTCCTTGCTTGGGTTTCACGTTAAGTTGACACCAATGGGCAATGCTATACTCCTACTGGTTTGTATCATTATTAAAATCAAATGGTATAAACAATAATTTTAGTCCACTTGAGTGGACTTGAGCTATTAGCCCGGAACTTAAGTTCTGGGCGGGATGTGGGTCAGTGCAATACTTTAACTGTTACTCAAAACCGTTACAGTAGTGGCAACAGCAATGTCACAAAATAATAAACCAAAGGAGCAGTGAAAATATAACTATCGGTACGGTCTAAAATACCACCGTGACCGGGGATTAACTGCCCAGAATCTTTGACACCAGCATCACGTTTGAGCATAGACTCAGTAAGATCCCCTAAAAGACTAGCAATGCCAATGAGCAAACCCAATGCTAAACCAGTGAAGGGGAATCTGGGCAAGTGTAAATAATAGGCTCCTGCAAGGGCTACGGCAACACTTGAAGTAATGCCAAAGACGGCACCTTCCACAGTTTTTTTCGGGCTAATCTCAGACAGACGGGTTTTCCCAAAGAATTTGCCAATGGTATAAGCACCGATATCGGCAGCCCAAATACATAAAAAAGTCAGGAGTGTTGCTGTAAAACCTTGGGATAAAGAAGCGGAATTTGCCTTTTCCCAGAAATCTGCCCAAGTTGTTGGCCAGTAACCTCCGAAAGGGAGATTGCTAAAAGTAGCACTATCAATTGCTCGTAACCGCACCCAGTAACTCGGCAAATAACCTACGTAAAATAGCCCCATAATAGAAGCGGAAACATCAGCGATCGTGGCAAATTTGGGTTGAAACAGCAGGTAAAAACAAATAAGTGTCCCAGCTAAAGGCATTACAGCGTCAGCTAAACTGCCATCAAGGGTACAAATCACCAGCAAAATTTGGCTGACAGCCATAGTGGTTTTAGCGGCGGGAGCGATGCCTCTGGCTCGCACCAAATTAAAATATTCCTGTTGACCCAAAAAGATGATCACCGCAAAGACGATGGTAAAGTACCAACCCCCCAGAAGGGTGACAGAAAGAGCAAGAGCGATCGCAACAATTCCACTAATAATCCGAGACCAAGGCATAGAAGTATTTTGGATTTTGGATTTTGGATTTTGGATTAGAAATTAGGTATTCGAGATTAGGGATTGGTAATTGTGGTTTGGTTTGTGATGACATATCACCTAAATCCCCAATCTAAAATCTAAAATCCTTCGACTGAGCGACTTGCCTTCTTGGAAGTCGAAAGGAGCCGAAGTCTAAAATCTAAAATCTTTTGATTTATAGGACTTACGCAACTGGCATATTATTTGGAGTTTGTAGTGAGGACTTTAGTCCTCTTTCATCAGGGCTGTTCGCGGAGCGTTCCCGTAGGGTAGCCCTGACTACAAACTAAAAGCTTTTATTTTTTGTGACACTTGCGTAAGTCCTAATTTAGTCTAGTTTCTCACCACTGAGGATAAAAATGGGATCAACGGCGGTAAAGGTTTGAGAAAAGCCGCGCGTCTCTAGGCGATTAACCGCAGACTGGACGACTTCGATATTTCTGGCCCTTAACAAAGAAAAGCTCTGGGAAATAGCATACAGACTTTCTAGATTAGCAGCTGTGGCTACAACCCGACCGGATGGCGGCAAATAATGCCATGCTGCTTGCAATATTTCTTGTATGGGGCGTCCTCCCTCGATGCAAACGCGGTGAGGGGTAACTTTCAGATTATGTAAACACTCTGGGGCACTACCTTCAATTACTTCGACATTTTTGACTTCAAAGCGATCGCAGTTACGCTTAATCAGATTAGCTACTTCTTCATCTCTTTCTATAGCGATAATCTGTCCCTTTGGACACAATAGCCCTACCTCTACCGGAATTGTACCTGTCCCGGCGCCAATATCCCACAAAACAGAATCTGATTTTAGTCGCAGTTGGGCAATTAACAGTAGTCGGACTTCTCGCTGGCTCAGGGGAATTCCTGGCAAATTTTCAAACAATTCATCGGGAATACCTGGGGTAATATAAGGCCAAAGTTGGGAGGGCATAGAACTACGCAATTATACTAAAGATTAGATTTGCCAAATGGAAAAGTCATAAGCTCTAAAAAGTTTTCAACCGTAGCATTATAAGAAAACATAATGATTGGCGAAATATTAGGCGATCGCTACGAAATTCAGCAGCTATTAGGAAAAAAAGCAGGGCGGCGGACTTTGTTAGCTCGTGACTTGCAAACTCAGGAATTAGTTGTCATCAAGTTACTCTCTTTTAGTAGTGACTTTGAATGGGATTCACTCAAGCTGTTTGAGCGGGAAGCTGAAACTTTAAAATCTTTGTCACATCCCTTAATTCCTGAGTATTTAAACTATTTTGAGGTAAATTTACCAAGCATCAAGGGATTTGCCCTAGTACAAACTTATATCAGAGCAAAAACTTTAGAGGAATACTTACAAACTGGGCGGGCTTTTACAGAAGCTGAAGTCAAACAGATAGCTAAAGCACTTTTAGAAATTCTCGTTTACTTACATAAGCTACATCCGCCTGTGATCCACCGTGATATTAAGCCTAGCAATATTTTATTGGGCGATCGCTCTGGTAATAGTATCGGTCAAGTTTATTTGGTAGATTTTGGCTCAGTGCAGACAGTCCTGGCTACCGAAACCGGGACAAGGACTGTGGTAGGAACCTATGGATATATGCCACCAGAGCAATTTGGCGGACGCACTGTTGCAGCATCAGACCTTTATAGTTTAGGCGCAACCTTAATTTATTTAGTGACGGGTACTCACCCAGCCGATTTACCCCAAAAGGATTTTCGCATTCAGTTTGAACAAGTGGCTAATGTAAGTCCCAGCTTTAGCAATTGGTTAAAGTGGATGACTGAACCTAGTTTAGAACGGCGTTTGAGTTCTACTGACCAAGCCATCGCCGCTTTAGAGAAACCACAATGGACAAACTTACCTACTTTGGTTGTTGGCAAACCAGATGGGAGTAAGATTCAACTAACGAAAAATGGAGATTCTCTGGAAATTATCGTTCCACCGGCTGGTTTTGATCCATCAATAGTATTTACAGGTTTATTTGCGATCGCCTGGAATTCATTTATCCTCTTTTGGACAATTGGCGCACTGTCAGCTCCTTTTCCTGTCAACATCCCCTTTGCATTGTTTTCACTACCTTTTTGGGGTGCTGGCTTTGTCATGGTGTATAAATTTCTATTTCATTTATTTGGAAGCATCTGCTTACGCCTGAATCCCAAACAAATTTCCCTAACCTGGGAGTTATTTACTTGCAAATTTTATCGTCCCCGTGCATCGTCAAGACAAAGCATTACTAAGTTAGTTTACGTTCCCAAACATTTTACTAAAGATTCTGAAGGCACTAAAATTGCCGTTCCACCACAATTGGATATTTGGGTGGGAGTAAAAAAATATCAACTTGGTGGTACTGGTGGTGTGATTAAATCTGAAGCGGAACTGGAATGGCTAGCTCATGAATTAAGCGATTGGTTAGGTTTGCCAATTACCAATCCAATTATAAGTTAAGTAAGTTGGCGCGAAAAAATCAAAGTATGTTACGAAACGTAAATAGCCTTAAAATTTTTACTAGTGACTAATGACAAAGGACAAATGACAGCCTTAGCCAGTTAGCTTTAATTGCGCCGACCTACTTAATTGCGCTCACCATTGTTTTGTTCAAGATGTCCAGTTGTGTCTGTTGGAAAACTTATGCTTTTATGGATAATACTGTCTTCATATATCGTACGTAAGTACATTGGTGCAAAAAAACTCAAGTATATTACGAAACGTAAATAAGCTTAAAACCTTTACTAATGACAATTGACAAATGACAAATGACCAATGACAAATGACAGCCTTAGCCAGTTAACTTTAATTGCGCCAACCTACTTATGTACTAAAAAAGCTTAGATGAGACTTAATTGTAACCCTTACTACGAAACAAAGTTTGGTGCTGCTTATTTGGGAAACAGCCTAGAATTAATGGCAGATATTCTCGACGAAAGTATCGATTTAATTTGTACCTCTCCACCATTTGCATTAGTTCGTAAAAAAGAATATGGAAATGTTGATGCTGATGAATATGTTGAATGGTTTAAAGATTATGCAGCACATTTTTACCGGATTCTTAAACCAACAGGCTCACTGGTTATTGATATTGGTGGCAGTTGGATTAAGGGGATGCCAGTTCGTTCTCTTTATCATTTTGAGCTAGTTGTTGCTTTATGCAAAGCAAAAGAAAAAGGCGGACTTGGATTTTATCTAGCACAAGAATTGTATTGGTATAACCCAGCAAAACTACCTACCCCCGCCGAATGGGTAACAGTTCGCAGGGAAAGAGTTAAAGATTCAGTAAATACAATTTGGTGGCTGTCAAAAGAACCGCATCCTAAAGCTAATAACAGAAGGGTTTTAAAGCCTTATAGTGATGCGATGAAAAACCTTTTAAAGAATGGATATAAACCCAAAATTAGACCATCAGGTCATGATATTTCCGATAAATTTGGGAAGGACAGGGGAGGAGCTATTCCCCCGAATATTATTGATGGACGTTGTGGTATAGAAAAAGAAGAAATAGGGCAACAGACTCTTATACAAGAAACTTTATTTGAAGATTTAGTTCAGCCAGTAAATGTGATTTCTGCCTCAAATACTGCTTCTAACGATTATTACCAAAAGCGTTGTAAACAAGAAGGTTTTAAGCCACACCCAGCAAGATTCCCTCAAGCTTTACCAGAGTTTGTTATCAACCTTTGTACAGAACCAGGCGATATTGTTTTAGAACCTTTTGCTGGTTCTAATATGACAGGTCGAGTTGCAGAAACTTTACAAAGACGCTGGTTAGCTTTTGAGATTGCCGATGTCGATATATCTACCTGTCGCAGTCTGGCATCCTCAGAAGTGATGGTCATCAGATATTGACCGTTGACATAAATTACTGGTAATTCGTTGACTTTGCGAACTTCTACCTTGACTGCTGTTTTTGCTGGTGATTGAAAGTAATTTTGACCAATTTTCTGCAACTTCTTTTGAATATCTTCTGAACGCTCATAAAAGTTGGCTCTTGATGCCGCTATTTGAAATAACCGACGACCATCTAAATAAATCCAGCCGGAAACAACTCGATCATCTGAATTACTACTCACACTGCTGGGAGCTTGCAGTTGCGGGAAAAAAGGAATTTGGGCTGTGGCTTTTGGCACAGATACAACGCCTATGGCCATTGAACTGGCGATCGCCAAAAATTGAAAGCGCACTCAAACACCTCCTTGAGTAAAATCTACTAGTGACTACTTCTATAACTATCCTCCGCAATTACTTTGGGTAGATGTACCTATCTAAAGTTGAGGTTTTCCCTTGAGATGATGAAATTTTGAGGTTTTTTGTTTTTATTCTATCTTTAGATAGATGACAAAGTACTTAAAATTAGTAAAAAAGGTGAGACGAATCTTGCCCTTAGCAAAGATAAAACGAAAAGGAAAAACCTGGGGAGGAAGTTGACATTATGCTGATCAAACGTCAAGCTAGTTTTGAGGACTATTGACTAGTGATTTGCCTTGTTTCAAGCAAAAATCGCCAGTAGTAGAATAACCTAGTAGAGTGCGTAAAATTTACGTAGCTTTTTTCATTTTTTGAGGTAACTTTTGATGACCGCAACTTCTCCCCGATTAAAGCACGAGGTTAAAGACCTCGGCCTAGCTGCCTTGGGAAGACAGCGCATTGAATGGGCTGGACGCGAAATGCCAGTTTTGCGGCAAATTCGCGATCGCTTTGCTATGGAAAAGCCCTTCGCTGGTTTACGCCTTGTAGCTTGTGCCCACATTACAACAGAAACAGCACATTTGGCGATCGCTCTCAAAGCCGGTGGTGCGGACGCGCTTTTAATTGCTAGCAATCCCCTCTCAACGCAAGATGACGTAGCCGCCAGCCTCGTCGTCGATCATGAAATTCCCGTCTTTGCTCAAAAAGGCGAAGATAACGAAACTTATAACCGCCACGTCCAAATAGCTTTAGATCATCGCCCCAATATTATTGTTGATGACGGTAGCGATGTGGTTGCAACCTTGGTACAACAACGCCAACACCAAATCGCTGATTTAATTGGTAGCACCGAAGAAACCACCACCGGGATCGTGCGGTTACGCGCCATGTTTAGAGAAGGCGTTCTCACCTTCCCCGCAGTCAACGTCAACGACGCCGACACCAAGCACTTCTTTGATAATCGCTATGGTACTGGGCAATCAACCCTAGATGGCATTATCCGCGCCACCAATATTTTGTTAGCTGGTAAAAACATTGTCGTCGTCGGTTATGGCTGGTGTGGTAAAGGTACAGCCCTCCGCGCCCGTGGGATGGGTGCTAACGTCATCGTCACCGAAATCGACCCCATCAAGGCAATTGAAGCCGTAATGGATGGTTTCCGCGTTTTGCCAATGGCTGAAGCTGCACCCCAAGGTGATATTTTTATCACTGTGACTGGTAACAAGCACGTCGTTCGTGGTGAACACTTCGATGTCATGAAAGACGGTGCGATCGTTTGTAACTCTGGTCACTTTGACTTGGAACTCGATTTGAAATACTTGGCTGCCAATGCTAAGGAAATCAAAGAAGTTCGTCCTTTCACTGAAGAATATAAGTTGAAAAATGGTAAATCAGTTGTCGTTCTTGGACAAGGACGCTTGATTAACCTAGCTGCGGCTGAAGGACACCCCAGCGCGGTAATGGATATGAGTTTTGCAAACCAAGCTTTGGCTTGTGAATTCCTGGTGAAGAATAAGGGTAAGTTAGCCCCTGGTTTGCACTCAATTCCTGTTGAGGTTGATCAAGAAATTGCTCGTTTGAAGTTGCAGGCTATTGGTATCACGATTGATAGTTTAACAGCAGATCAAATTGAGTACATTAATTCTTGGACAAGTGGAACTTGATACATTGATTAGTTGATTTTTTCGGGGATAGGCTTTTTGCTTATCCCTTTTTTGTGTTTCTCTCGCAGAGACGCAGAGGCACAGACAGAGGATATAATAGTATGGAGGGTGCTAAGTAGGTCGGCGCAATTAAAGATAACTGGTGATGGCTGTCATTTGTCCTTAGTAATTAGACATCTCCGAAAAAGAATGTAGAGACGTAGCAGTGCTACGTCTCTACAAGGGTTATGGGTAACGCATATTTAATTTGACCAGATGTCTATTCGTCATTGGTAAGGGTTTCAAGCCTATTTACGTTTCGTCACATAGTTTGATTTATTTTCACCGACTTACTTATTGTAAGTTTATATGTCAGCAAAAGATTTTTTTCATAATGCTGTTAAGTTAGCTTTAGAGAAAGATGGTTGGTTAATTACTGATGATCCTTTAATATTTCTAGTAGATACTATAGAATTTCGCCTTGATTTAGGAGCAGAAAGACTTTTAGGAGCAGAAAAAGAAGGAGAAAAAATAGCAGTTGAAATAAAATCTTTTTTGGGAAAATCAGCGATTAGTGAATTTCATACAGCTTTAGGACAAACACTTAATTACCGTTCTATTTTAAGAAAAGAAGAACCCGATCGTATTTTATATTTAGCAATTAGTTATGAAATATATACAGTTTTTTTTCTAATACCTGTGATTCAAGAAATAATTGCTGAACATAAATTAAAACTATTGATATTTGAAAGTAGCAAAGAGGAGATTATTTTATGGAAGGAATGAATTATCCTGAATTAATACAGACAGTATTAGCAAGACATACAGAAAGTCATTTAGCTAAGGGAACGGAAATACAATTAATATTTGATAATCAAACAAATCACTATTTAGTAATTCACCTAGGTTGGGAAGGCGAAAAACGAACTTATGGTTCGGTAATTCATGTTGATATTAAGGATGGAAAAATTTGGATTCAAAGAGATTTAACTGAGGAAGGGGTAGCTAATGAATTAGTAGAGTTAGGTGTACCGAAAACAGATATCATTTTAGGTTTTAGATCACCTCATGTGAGACAGTTTACTGGTTTTGCATCGGTTTAAACTTTTTGCATTATATGCTGACTGAAGTTGAAAGCGTAGGGTATTGCAATTGATAGTTTAGCTCCTGATATCAAATCTATGTTCCTAACTACAATATTTCATAAATTCGTAGCGAATTCTCTTTGCGTTCCTACCCTGCGGGAAGGCGAAGCGCCTATGCGCTTCCCTTTGCGCCCCTACCCTGCGGGAAGGCGCAGCGCCTATGCGTTTAAATTTCAACACTCAATTCGCCACGAATTAATGCTGCATCTGTACTAACTACTTCCGTTTTGCGACACTACCTCAAGGTGAATTACCCATTGAACCAAATCCTCCTCCACCAGGGGTTTCTATCACAAAAACATCTCCAGATAGCATCTCCACTGTTGCTGTGCTGTCCAAATCCTCTTGTGTTCCATTTTGACGCGCTATCCAGTTACGTCCAACTTTTCCAGCTTCCCCACCATTTAATCCAAAGGGAGGGACACAGCGATGACCAGAAAGAATATTAGCGGTCATGGGTTCAAGAAACTTGATGCGGCGAATCACCCCGTTACCACCTGAATATTTTCCTTTACCACCGCTATCGGGACGCAGACAAAAGCTTTCTACTTGCACAGGATAACGAGTTTCTAAAATTTCTGGGTCGGTCAAGCGGGAGTTAGTCATATGGGTTTGGACTGCGTCAGTACCATCAAAGTTAGCCCCTGCACCAGAACCACCGCAGATGGTTTCATAATATTGATAACGCTCATTACCGAAAGTAAAATTATTCATCGTTCCCTGAGAAGCGGCCATCACACCTAATGCACCATATAAAGCATCGACAATGGTTTGGGAAGTCTCTACATTACCTGCTACTACTGCGGCTGGGTAAGCCGGGTTCAACATACAGCCTTCAGGAATAATAATTTTTAAAGGTTTCAAACATCCTGCATTCAAAGGAATACTATCATCAACCAGCGTGCGGAAGACATATAAGACTGCTGCTTGAGTGACAGCTTTAGGAGCATTAAAGTTACTATTTAACTGCTCAGATGTGCCAGTAAAATCAATAGTAGCATGGCGATTTTCGCGGTCAATTATGACTTGAACATGAATTTCTGCTCCGTTATCCATGTGATAAATAAATGAGCCATCTTTGAGAACATCAATGGCTCGTCTCACTGATTCCTCAGCATTGTTTTGGACAAACTGCATATATGCTTGGACTGTTTTCAGCCCAGATTGAGCAACCATTTTATGCAATTCTTGTACTCCCCTTTCATTGGCAGCAATTTGTGCTTTGAAATCAGCTAGATTTTGGTCAGGATTACGAGTAGGATATTTATGATTTGTCAGGAAATTTCTGACTTGAATTTCATGAAAATTATCTTGTTCAACTAAGAGAAAATTATCAAACAGAATGCCTTCCTCTTCTACTGTGGTACTGTGGGGAGGCATGGAACCAGGAGTAATTCCACCAATATCGGCTTGGTGTCCGCGTGAAGCAACAAAAAAGAGGGGAGTGGGGGAGGCGGTATTGTCGTTAGTTTCTGGAAATACAGGGGTAATAACGGTTACATCAGGTAGGTGAGTCCCGCCATTATAGGGATTGTTGGATAAATACACATTTCCTGATTTTATAGTATCGCCTTGATCATTAATTAAACTGCGGACACTTTCACTCATCGACCCCAAATGTACAGGAATATGTGGGGCATTAGCTACTAATAATCCTGAAGCATCAAAAATGGCAC
Source organism: Nostoc sp. CHAB 5836 (assembly GCF_020829445.1). Classification (GTDB taxonomy): domain Bacteria; phylum Cyanobacteriota; class Cyanobacteriia; order Cyanobacteriales; family Nostocaceae; genus Nostoc. Next base: position 21,447 of record NZ_JAIVFV010000060.1, on the reverse strand, counting down.
AGGAAAAATCCAGCCTTTCTTTAATATTGACTGATGCGGCGGTGTTTTGCAGAACAATCCCCATTTGTTCGGCAATGAATTGATAGAGATTTTTGAAAATTTCTAAACGAACCGGGTCTGGTTGAGATGTGGTAGACATTTTTAACTCCTATTTTTTTAGTTTGCCTGATTAGGTACAGTATGCAAGTTTCTAAAAAGTCAGAGATTCATCTGACAAATCACTAATAAGAATATTTTCGTTATTTAACATGAACGTTCTAAAACCAAATAATTACGCTCATTTAATATGGCTTGCCAGTTAGGTTCAACTACAATTGTGCTAATTTTTTCGACAATGATAGCAGCACCGTTGATCCAATCTTCTGGTTGTAAATCTTCCCGGCGATACACTGGCGTATCATGCCATTTATCAGCAGTAAACATCTTGACAATTTCAACAGGTTGAAGGGATTCTTTCACAGGACGGGTACGAGCAATTAAAGGTTCTTTAGGAGTATCCATTTTCTGAATTACTTCCACTGAAATAGATTCCACGATTAAGGATTTTTCTGACTGAATGAAACCATAACGAGATTTATGTTCATCTGTAAATGCTGTTTGCATCACTGTCACATCGGAATCAAAATCAACACTAAAAGTAGAATTAGTTCCGTCATATTTTAAATTAATTTTTGGAATTATTTTTTCTTCACCGCTACTTTCATCTTGGCTGAACTCGCTTCTAGCTTGGGTTTCTAAAGACTCCATTAACTGCATTAATTGTGGAATTAATGCTTGATTTAAAGGCTGTTCTACTCCTTTGATTCTGGTAGCCTGGATATCAGCTAATCCCATGCCATAAGCTGAGAGAACTCCAGCATAAGGATGCAGAAATATCTTTTTCACCGCTAGTGTAGCGGCAATGAAACAAGCAACCTGTCCGCCTGCACCGCCAAAACAACAAAGGACATATTTACTGATATCATAACCTCGTTGCAAACTAATTTTTTTAATGGCATTAGCCATATTTTCTACAGCGATCGCAATAAATCCTGCTGCAACTTGTTCGGGGGTACGATAATTCCCTGTAACAGTTGCAATCTGTTGGGCTAATTGGTTAAATTTCTCTAAGACAATATTTTTATCTAAAAGTAAATTGCCATTACTCCCAAAGACAGATGGAAAATATTGGGGGTGAATTTTACCTAACATCACATTAGCATCTGTCACAGTTAAAGGTCCACCACGCCGATAACAAGCAGGGCCAGGATTTGAACCAGCCGATTTTGGGCCGACACGGTAGCTAGAACCATCGAACATCAGAATTGAACCACCACCAGCTGCAATAGTATTAATCGATAATACGGGAACTCGCATCCGCGCCCCAGCAATTTCGGAATCTAATTGACGTTCATACTCTCCTTTAAAATGGGCCACATCTGTACTTGTTCCACCCATGTCAAAAGTAATTATTAAATCAAAACCTGCTCTTTTGCTAGTTTGTACCGCGCCGACAATCCCGCCAGCCGGCCCACTTAAAATGCTATCTTTTCCCTGAAATTGTGCAGCATCAGTTAAACCACCATCAGATTTCATGAACATTAATCTGACATTGGGTAACTGACTCGCTACTTGGTTGACATAGCGACGCAAAATCGGAGTTAAATAAGCATCTATTACTGTTGTATCTCCTCGGCTAACCAATTTCATTAAAGGACTAACTTGATGAGATACAGATATCTGCGTAAATCCGATTTGTTGGGCTACTTGGGCTACTTGTTGTTCGTGTTTAGGATGGCGATCGCTGTGCATAAAAACAATAGCACAACTATGAATTCCTGTGTTGTAAACTGCTTGGAGGTCTTTTTTAACTTGTTCTACATTTACAGGAGTTAATTCATTTCCTTTAGCATCGTAACGTTCCGAAACCTCAATTACTTTTTCAGAAAGCATCGTGGGTAAAATGATTTGACGAGCAAATATATTAGGGCGGTTTTGATAACCAATTCGCAACGCATCTTTGAAGCCTTTGGTGATCAAGAGGACAACGCGTTCGCCACGTCTTTCTAACAGGGCATTCGTTGCTACTGTTGTGCCCATTTTGACTACTTCTATTGCTGTATAGGGAATGGGTTCATTGCTTGAAAGACTCATAATATCCCTAATACCTTGGATAACTGCGTCTTGATATTGTTCCGGATTTTCTGAAAGTAATTTGTAGACAATAACCCATTCTTGCTTAGGAAGAGCCACAATCAAAAAACGTTCTGTATGCCTTGAAAGCCTGTCTATAATTGCCTGATTATTCGTCACAACAATAATATCTGTGAATGTACCACCCCGATCAGCAAATACTTTGAACATTTTTCAATTTCCTCAAGGGTATGGAAGTAGGGTCACAATAGGGTTACGAGTGTTTTTACTTCATGTGTGGAAGATTTTAACGACATTTTAAAAAATAAAATAGGAACCCTATAGGAACTGGTTTATCATCCAATACAGTTTACAAAAGGGCTGAAACTCTTTTTTTTACGAACCACAGAGGCGCAGAGAACACAGAGAGAAGAGAAGGAGGAAATGCTTAACCCAAGTGTATTGGGTTATCATCTGGAAATTATTCACTTTTGGCTGTCCGACTGAAGACTCGATAGTATAGCGACGTACTAGTTTCCTTTAAGGGAAACAACAGGTAGGTGAGAGGATTTATTGTCACAATAATATTTCGGAAGTCTCGCTGTGCCAAAAATAAGATAGCACGAGCAACTTGCTGTGCAGACATCACTCCATAAGGATTAAGTTGACTTTTAAACGGGCCAAGAATTAACTTGCGAATTACACAATCCCCATCCAAACGCTTAAGGGTAACAATATCTCCTAGCGATCGCTTGCTAAGTTCATAAAGCGGACTCAGTGCTGGAGAAACCTCAGCCTCGGAAGTGTTTACCCAGATTTCCTTGGTTGCTTTTGCTTGTGGCCCTGTGACAGTTGTCGAAAATATATTCATCAACCGCAATGCTGAAAAAGTATTAACTTCATAAGAGGAGTTGATCGCCTCTGGTGTGCGGCTGGTGTAGACATTGACTCCGTGATTGATAATTAAAATATCTACTTTCTCTAAAGTATCTCTCAGATTGGCTTCATTACCTAACTGCCAGGGAAGCACCTTCACCCCAACTTGCTCTACTAATTTTTCTGGATTAGTGGTTAATGCCACGACTTTAGCATTATTCTTTACAAGTTCAGTTGCCAACGCTTGTCCCAAGGCTCCTGAAGCTCCGGTTAAAGCGATGGTTTTACCCTTGAGAGACAGTCCTGTACCAAAAATTTTATCCACTAGGGGAAAGACTCCACTGTAGTAGGCGTTGACATCATCAAAATGATGCCGCCAATGGTAAGATCGATTCACCCACCAAATGGATGGTATTGTCTCTAAAGGGCCGGGTAGGTGGTTGTAGTCTGTATCAATTTTTCCCTGAAAATACCGGACAGACGCGCCATATAAGAAGGTGCAAGCATAACCTACTCCCAGCCAGAACCCCATCTGCTGGACAATTAAGGCAATGACTACCAATACCACCAGCAGTAGACTCGACTCTAAAATGTCGTGATATAGTTGGGATTCTTGATAAATTTTCAGAGAAACTATTGATAAATCGCGGCGATAGGCCATGTGGTGTTTGTTGTGCCATTTAGCAAGCCAATTGACTTGGTGACACAAAGCATGATATGTGTCTCTCAAGACCTCGGCAAGTAAAAGCGACAAGAGTGCCCAACTAGCAAACTGTAAGCTGGCATTTAGCCAAACCAAATTAATTTGTAATCTTGCCTCAATTCCCATCAAGTTTTCAGCTAGTATTTTGATCATGTTTGTCTATAATAGTGATTTTTTACATAGTATACGTAAGCTGAAAGATCATGCGATCGCCCCAGTTTGGTATGATTGTCAATAGCTGAAACCCTAATTTTCTCCTTAGGGTAAATTCATGAATTGCCCCTACAGTCCACCTATGTTATGAGTTAGTAACTGAGGAATGCCATAAACTAGCATCGTGGCGACAATATTTGCATCATGAACTTGCTTACCACCACTAGGAATTTCCACCATGAGTGTTAGTAATCTTTCTGTCACCAGCAAGTTATCTTCAACCAAGCGAAAGTAACTAGCAAAATACCGTACATCTGCTACTAAAGATGTAATAGGAATGTTCCCAGTTAAGTCGCCTCGTCTTGTCATCGCTGCCAAATATTCTCTCAAAGTTTGGCGACTAATCCATAAATCAATACCTTGTTCTGCAAGTGCTTGCAGTCGTTCTGTAGCTTGTACATGAAATGGAGACAAGGCTAAATTTGCATAAACTAAAATGTTTGTATCTATGAATACAGGGTTATTAGTCATTTGCATAAAGGTCTTCTCTGCGGAAAGTTAAACTTTCCGAGACTAATCCTACAGGATAAGCGGAAAATTTGAGAGGAGGACGTTTTTCTTTGCTCTTTGCTTTTTCTGTCAAAGGCTTCTCATCAATTACTATTACCACCTGATGCTCACCTTCTGGAATATCCAATGGCGATTGCGCTGTAATCTTACCATCTTTTGTAATAGTGGCAATTGTTTCTATAGTTTTCATCTCATTTTTCCTTATTCAATCCATTACAGCTAATACAGCTTTCGGCAATAACTTATCTTTAAACCAAACAATTCTGGCGGGGACATCATTTAATTTTACTCCCGCCTTTTCCAAATTAAGTCGCTCGGAAATTGCCAAAATCAAATCATCACGTCCAGCACGCCGCACCTGAGAAAACTTCTTTTGTAAATATTCCGGTCGCCAATAGCCAACAATTTCTAATAAGAAAGTGCGTCCATCAGGATGCACCAAGCGGAAATCGGGAATCATCACGCTACCGGGGATTGGGATCAAATCGACTTCTCGCTCTAACGCCCAACCACTTTTCAATGCATCCCACTTATCAGCAAAGGATGCTTCTAGCATACTATCGTAGGGCTTACCTGGTGGATAATGGGATACCAAACCACATTCGGAATTGAGGGTGAAACGTCCAGTTTTCCAAGTATTTGTATAAGCATCGCGGGTTTGGAGAATCGAAGAAAGACTCCATCTAGTAACGTGAAGTAAAGCGGGAATAAGTTTCGCGATCGCCAATCCATATCGTGTACTAGGATTAAACAAACTCGTCGGCCCATCAATGGTAATTGTAAACCCGTGGTCAGCATCACCCTCAATATAAGCCATCAATTGAAACAACTTCAGATAGCGAAATAACAGCTTATATTCACCCGGAACATTCCGATGAGCATTTAACACCAGTTGACTGGCTTTATAAAATACACCCTGCACCTGAGATAAATTATATCGATTCAACAAATCTGGTGCTATTGGTGCATCAAAAACAGTCAAAATTTTATTTTCAGATAAATCAGCATATAGTCCATTACGAACCTGTTGGGGTAAAACTTCCCGTTCCAGTTCTTGAGTTAACTCATCAGCAACTTTACTTAAAGTAACTTGTGTAGATTCCCGACTAGAAACCGACTTTGCAGCCAGCGAAAACACCCGTTCTCTTAACATTTGTGGTTCCAAAGGACTAACCACCTCAAAAGTGCAAAAACTGCTTTTGAGAATATAAGCTAATCCCCGCTTCACACGATAATCTGTCGAATCTCCTTCAAAATAAGTCAACTGTCGCTCAAGTACACCTTGAGTCTTTCCCACAGCTGATTCAAAATAATTAATTAACTCAATCGCCAACTCCGAAGTTTTCTGATCAATCTTCAGTCTCTTCGGAATAATCTCCTCCCCGTTTTGGCGATGCATCAGTAAATCTGTCGGTAACATCTGAATTTTGAATTTTAGATACTTCGATTTCGCTCAGTACAAGTTTTGAACTTCCCGTTGAATAATTAATCTCTAACTGTTCCGCAGCCTTCACACTCCTTTCTTTGCCACTGCCATATACAACCTGCAACCTCCCTTTCCTCTCTTTTTCTCCCCCTGCTTCTCCGATCTTCCTCTCACCTCTTCGCCTAGCCGAAGTCCCCTCCTCACTCGTATCCTCCGCCACCACCTCATATAAAATCGCCTGTTTATTTTCGATATTCCCCTTCCGTAAAACCCTCCCCAATCGCTGAGTATACTCCCTAGCCGAACCCGTTCCCGATAAAATAATAGCCACAGAAGCCGCCGGCACATCAACACCTTCATTCAAGACATGAGAAGCAACCAAAGTATTATATTTACCCTCGCGAAACCTGGTTAATATCTCATGGCGTTCCTTCACAGGAGTTTGATGAGTAATTGCCGGAATTAGCAACTCTTGAGAAATGCGGTAAACCGTCGCATTATCCGCAGTAAAAATCAAAATTCTTGCCGGATAATGTTCTGCCAATAAATTAACTAGAATACGCAACTTTCCATCAGTACCCAAAGCAATATCTTTCGCTTCCCGGTGCGCTAACATAGCCCTACGTCCAAATTGCGATCGCGCACTCATTTGCACAAACATTTGCCAACCTTGAAGACTCCCCAAAGAAATCTTCGATTGCTTCAAAAAGTCATTGCGGGTTTGAATCAGTTGATTGTATCTTTCCCGTTCCAGTTGGGATAACTTTACCTTAATTTGGACAATTTCATGCTCTGCTAACGCCTTCCCCGCCAAATCTTCAGCCCGTTTGCGATATACTTCTTGACCAATGAGGATATTTAAGTCAGCGTGTTTACCATCAGTGCGTTCTGGTGTAGCAGAGAGTCCCAGACGATAAGGTGCGATCGCATATTCAGCAATCACCCGATTAAAATCTGTCGGTAAATGATGACATTCATCAAAAACAATCAACGCATATTGATTTCCCAACGTCTCAGCGTGAATTGCTGCACTGTCGTAAGTTGCAACTAGAATTGCTGTTCTATCCCGCGAACCACCCCCCAGCAATCCCACCTCAGCATCGGGGAAAGCCGCTACCAAATGTGCATACCACTGATGCATTAAATCCAAAGTTGGCACAACAATTAGCGTCGTGCGCGGCGTTGACTGCATCGCCATTTGCGCCAAATAAGTCTTTCCCGCCGCCGTGGGAAGCACAACGACTCCCTGCCTACCCGCCAGCTTCCAAGCTGCTAGTGCCTCATTTTGGTGGGGATAGGGTTCCATTTCCAGACTGGGAACCAAATCTACAGGATAAAATTTCTTCGCCTCATCGATAAAATAAACATCTTCTGCTTGTAGTGCTTCCACTAGCGATCGGTATCTAATTGCTGGAATGCGGAATTTTTCAACTCTATCATCCCATGTGGCATAGTCCATCCAACCCTTACCGCGTGGTGGTGGATGCAAAATTAATGTGCCACGATCAAAATTTAATGTAGGGGTACGAGCCATGATTATTGGGAATTGGGCACTTGTACTGAGCGAAGTCGAAGTATTGGGAATTGGGAATTGGGCGCTTGTACTGCCCTTCTCTACAAGAGTTGTATTGGGAATTGGGCATTGGGCATGGTTATTCTCCCTGTCCCCTTTTCCCTCCTCCCTACTTAGTACAGCTTTGCATAAAATCGTGGTGAATTGAGGGCTGAAATTTAAACGCAAAGGGGCGCAAAGGGAAGCGCAAAGGTTCGCAGAGAATTCCCTACGAATTTATGAAATATTGTACTTAGTACTCCCCACTCCCTTGATTACTAATAACGCAAAAAGTACATAATTCATCCAAGTAACTCGGAGAAAACCCAACTATAAGACAATACACTTGGGTTAAGCATTTCCTCCTTCTCTCTTCTCTCTTCTCTTTTCTCTCTGTGTTCTCAGCGCCTCTGTGGTTCGTAAAAAAAAGAGTTTCAGCCCTTTTGTGAACCGTATTGAACTATAAGACAACACAGTTGAGTTAAGCATTTCTTTCTTCTCTCTGTGTCCAACTCTTACGAGACGCACTCGCGTTGGCGTCTTCTCTACGAGACGCCAACGCGAGTGCGTCAGCCTAAGAAGAGAAGGCGGTTCGTTAAAAAATTGACTTTGTAACAGAGTTTCAGCCTTAACCCAAGGGTATTGAACCATAAGAATCCGATTTGATTACTGAATCACTCATATAGGAATCCGGTTTGATTTTTGAACAACATTAAGTATTTGTAGGGTGCGTTAGCGACAGCGTAACGCACCATTCTTAAGGATTCGGTGCGTTACGCGAAACGCTAACGCACCCTACGTATCTGTTCAGAAATCAAATAGTAGTCCTATAGAGAAAGGGAAGAGGGAACAGAGAACTCTTAACAGGGAAAAAAATAAAGGTGTACTGAGTTTTTTTCAAAAATCAAGTAGGTGTCAAATTTTTGGATCCCTAGCAGGCGTTACTTTGCCAGACTAGTAGACCTGTTGAAACAACATTTATTTTCCTTAAACAGTCGATAATGTAAATAAATGTAAAAAATCCTCAAGCAGGACAGAAGCATCTATGCGTGTAATTTTGATGACCGGTAAAGGCGGCGTGGGCAAAACTTCCGTTGCTGCTGCAACTGGACTCCGTTGTGCGGAACTAGGCTATCAGACATTGGTTTTAAGTACAGATCCCGCTCACTCCCTAGCAGATAGTTTTGACATGGAACTAGGACACGCACCCCAAAAAATTCGCCCAAATCTGTGGGGTGCTGAACTGGATGCGCTGCAAGAACTGGAAGGAAACTGGGGTGCTGTAAAACGTTATATTACCCAAGTTTTACAGGCAAGGGGTTTAGACGGAGTACAGGCAGAAGAATTGGCAATTTTACCAGGTATGGATGAGATTTTTGGCTTGGTAAGGATGAAACGTCATTACGACGAAGGTGAGTTTGATGTGTTAATTATCGACTCGGCCCCCACCGGCACAGCACTGCGCTTGCTGAGTTTGCCCGAAGTCGGTGGCTGGTATATGCGCCGTTTTTACAAACCATTTCAAAACATCTCCGTGGCACTTCGACCCTTAGTTGAACCTTTTTTTAGACCAATTGCTGGTTTTTCGCTACCTGATAAAGAAGTGATGGATGCACCTTATGAGTTTTATGAGCAAATCGAAGCTCTGGAAAAAGTATTAACAGATAATACTCAAACCTCAGTGCGTCTTGTTACTAATCCCGAAAAAATGGTGATTAAAGAGTCTCTCCGTGCCCATGCTTACCTGAGCTTGTATAATGTTGCAACAGATTTAGTTGTGGCTAATCGGATTATTCCTAGCGTTGTCCAAGACCCATTTTTCCAACGTTGGAAGGAAAGTCAGGAGCAATATCGCCAGGAAATTCATGATGATTTTCACCCTCTCCCTGTAAAAGAAGTTCCCCTATTTTCTGAGGAAATGTGCGGATTAGCTTCATTAGAACGCCTGAAGGAAACTCTTTATAAAGATGAAGATCCAACTCAGGTTTATTACAAAGAAACAACTCTGAGAGTTGTACAAGAGGAAAACCAATATAGCTTAGAGCTTTACTTACCTGGTATTCCTAAAGACCAAGTTCAACTAAGTAAAACCGGAGACGAATTAAACATTACTATTGGCAACCATCGTCGTAACTTAGTTTTGCCACAAGCCTTAGCAGCACTACAACCAGCCGGAGCAAAAATGGAAGATGACTACCTAAAAATCCGTTTTGCTGACAACACAAGAGTTTAATTTTGTTGAATCTTCCTCCGTCAACAAAAAGTTAAAACTAAAAAGCAAGATGTTTATCTTCTAAATGACACAGACGCTATTAAAATTGCGTCTGTTTTTAGGACGTTTGGTAAATTTTTGTAAAAGATAACTAAATATTGTTATTAATAATTTGACCGTAGTTTTACTGAAGACAAATTCATTAAATAAATTTAAAAATATCTTTAGATTTCATTATGTCAATTTGCTAATTATTAATTAATTTTGTTATCAGCAATGATCTCCAACCCTGAAGAAGATTTCCCCTTGTGTCGTCATGAAGAAAGTTTATTACGCCGGATTACAAACCGGATTCGACGAAGCTTAGAGTTAGAAGAAATTATCACAGTGACAACGGCAGAGGTGCGATCGCTCCTAAAAACTGACCGAGTGATGATTTACAAATTTCATGCCGATGGTAATGGCCAGGTGATTGCTGAGTCAATTTACGAAAATCGGTTGCCATCGCTACTAGGGCTGAATTTCCCTGCTGACGATATTCCACTCACCGCCCGTGAACTATTTATCAAATCACGGGTGCGTTCTGTTGTGAATGTTGATACTAAAGAGATTGGTCAAAGTTACCTGCGTGACTTGGAAAATGGAGAAACTATATCAGAGGAGATCCGTTATCGCCCTCTAGACCCGTGTCATATTGAATATTTGACGGCAATGGGGGTAAAATCCTCTGTGATCGCGCCTATTTTATATCAAAATGAACTCTGGGGGCTGCTGGTGTCTCATAATTCGGAAACGCGTTTGATTTCAGAATATGAACTAGAAGCAGTACAGATGGTAGTCGAGCAACTGTCAGTGGCGATCGCTCAAAGCACCCTCCTCACTCAAGTTCGCAAAACAGCCGAACAAGAAGCGATCGTTAACCGCATTTCTACCCTACTACATTCACTACCGACGATTGTATTACAACCAGCCCTAGAAGCGGCTGTTGCTGCCTTTAACGGTGTTGGTGGTAGGCTGTGTATTAGAAATGAAGCTTTTGATTTGCACAATGGCAACATCACCAACTTCACAGAATGCTTAATACCAGTAAATACTTGTATCAAGCTTTACATCTGTGGACAACAACCTGTGATGCCAGAGCAAACTATATATCCACTGATAGAGCAGTATAGTGTTTGGCAAGAACACTACAAGTCTGGTAACTACGATGTTTGGGCGATTTTAGATATATATAACACTCCGGAATTGCGAACTTTGCAAGTTGCTTTTCAACCAACTAAAATTCGTAGCATATTGATGATCCCACTCCAGTATCGTCAGCAGTTGCTGGGCTATTTAAGTATTTTCCGCGACGAAATAGATACAGAAACTCTATGGGCGGGGCAGCATGACACCGATCAAAGGCAATTGTACCCCCGACAATCCTTTGAGGTTTGGCGCGAATCTAAAAAAGCACAAGCTCAAAAATGGACGGTTGAAGAGATTGAACTGGCTAGAGATATCGGTAAACACTTTGCTTCAGCAGTTCAGCAGGATGAACTATACCAACAATTACAAGTCTTCAATCAAAATTTAGAAAAACAAGTTAAAAGACGGACAATTGAGTTACAACGGACAACTGAACAACAACGGGTATTGTTTGAAGTTGTTGCTAAAATTCGGGAATCTCTTGATCTAAAGACAGTTTTTGCCGCAACGGTGTGTGAAGTTCGTCGTTCTTTGAATGCTGACAGAGTGGTAGTATACCGCTTTTACCCAAATTCCGAACTCGACGAAGGTGAAATTGTTTCAGAGGATCTTTTGCCAGAGTTTACTTCTGCTTTAAGATTAAAAATTCAAGATAACTGCTTTAAGAAGAAGTATGATGCCCTCTATCGTCAAGGACACATCCAAGCGATCGCTGATATCCACAACTCTGGACTGAATGTTTGTTATGTCGAAATGCTAAAGCAACTCCAAGTTAAAGCCAATTTAGTTTTGCCACTGGCTAAAAGTAATGAACTGTGGGGTTTATTGTGCATTCACCAGTGCGACCAACCGCGTGAATGGCAATCCTCAGAAATCCAGTTCGCTACCCAAGTTGCTGCACAGCTTTCTGTAGCAGTGGAACAAGCTGATTTACTTGAACAAACTAAGTATCAGGCTGTTGATTTGCGACAAGCAGCAGAACAACAACGGGTATTGTTTGAAGTTGTTGCGAAAGTTAGGGAATCTCTTGATTTAGATGCAATTTTTCAGACTAGCACCCAAGAAATTTGCAAATCACTCCAAGCGGATCGTGTGGCTGTCTATCGCTTTCATCCAGATTGGAGTGGTGAATATATCGCCGAGTTTGTGGGTAATGATTGGGTAAAATTTGTCGGTTCTGATCTCAAGACAGTTTGGGAAGATAGCTATTTGCAGGAAACCCAAGGTGGGCGATATCGTCACAATGAAAGCTTTGCAGTTGATGACATCTATAAAGCTGGACACTCTGAGTGCCACGTTGCAATTCTAGAGCAAATTCAAGCAAGAGCCTATGCGATCGCACCTATATTTATCGGACAACAGCTATGGGGCTTGTTAGCAGCTTACCAGAATTCTGCACCTCGCCATTGGGAAGCCTCGGAAATTAAGTTTATTACTCAAATTGCCAATCAGCTTGGGGTTGCACTCCAACAAGCCCAATTGCATAATCAAACCAAAGAGCAGACAATAAAGCTGGCTCAAACTTTGGATGATTTAAAGCAAACTCAAACCCAACTGATCCAAACTGAGAAAATGTCATCACTAGGTCAACTGGTAGCTGGTATTGCTCACGAAATTAATAACCCGGTGAACTTCATTTATGGCAACATTAATCATGTTAATGATTACGCCCAAGATTTACTTAGTATACTAGACCTCTATTTACAAACTACTCCTAACCCTAACCCTCAAATTAGCGATCGCTCTGAAGAAATAGACTTAGAATTTCTCATCGAGGATTTACCCAAAACTTTATCTTCCATGAAAGTTGGGGTTGATCGGATCCGTCAGATTGTCTTGGGTTTACGGAATTTCTCTCGCCTTGACGAGGCAGAAAAAAAACCAGTTAATATTCATGATGGCATTGATAGCACCTTGTTAATTTTGCAGCACCGCTTGAAACCAAAGCTAGAAAGTCCGGCTATTGAATTAGTCAAAGAATACAGCGATCTTCCCTTAGTAGAGTGCTATGCCGGGCCATTAAATCAGGTATTCATGAATGTTTTAAGCAATGCGATCGATGCTTTAGAAGATTATAGAGAATCTCAATCAACATCTCATAACTGTCAAATTATTATCCGTACTGCTGTTGGAGAGCTTGAAGGCAATATCAAGAGCGTAGTAATTTGCATTGCAGACAATGGCCCAGGAATACCGGAGCCTCTGAAAGCAAGAATCTGCGATCCGTTTTTCACTACTAAGCCAGTAGGAAAAGGAACTGGTTTAGGGTTATCAATTAGTTACCAGATTATCGTTGATAAACACGGTGGTGTGTTTAAATGTGATTCTCGGCCGGGGTTAGGTACAGAATTTTGGATTGAAATTCCGGTCACCCAAATTACAAAATCGCATCATTAACTCCCAGGGCTATTTCATTCTAGACATAAACCACCCGGAACTGAAGTTCCTCTGTTGTAGCTAAAGTACGTTTTAACGGACTCAGGACTTACGCAAAATCATCAAAAAACGAACCGCAAACGCGAGTGCCCCTCCCCCCAATACGCTTGGGATAAGACTAAAACCATTGTCCAGTGGACAGTGTAGAGACGTTGCAATGCAACGTCTCTAGAGACCTATGGTTCTCCAGAAAATCCTTAACCCAAGCGTATTGCGTCTCCCCCTGGGAGAAGGACGCAAAGGACGGGGTTTTAAACCCAAATTTCTGATAAACGGATTGATTTTTTGCTGTGCAAAAAATCAATCCTGGATGATTAACCGTTAAGCGCTTCCTCTTGATGGGTTTCGATAACGCAATCCGAAAGGGGTTTGGCCACACAGGTGAGAACCCATCCTGCGTCAATTTGATCGTTGTCTAAGAAGTTCTGATCATCTTGGTCGATTTCACCTGAAATCAGCTTACCGGTGCAGCTAGAGCAAGAACCAGCGTTACACGAATAGGGCAAGTCCAGATCATATTCCTCGTTAGCAATCTCTAGGATGTACTCATCATCAGGAACTTCAATTACTTTTTCTCCATCTGGGGTACGTAATGTAACTTTGTAAGTTGCCATGTAAAAATTCCTAACTCAATATTAAGTCCATTTTCGATACTACGGGTTTATGTGCTACTAGTCTAGAGTTAAATGTCGTTGACTACTCTACATCCTGAAGCGCTTAGTCTGAAGTGGAAGTAAGAGTAAAGAATTCTGCGATCGCTTCAGCAAATCCCTCAAATGAAGTATAATCCCTAGGCACGATAGAAACATTCACACCCAACTTTCGCGCATTAGCAGTTGTATAAGGGACAAAACAGGCAACAACACAATGTTCTTCTAGATACAATACGCTTGGCTTTGTGGATAATTGTAGGTTGGGTTGAACTTTAGTGTTACCCAACAAATGCTCGTTGTAGGTTGGGTTGAGGAACGAAACCCAACCTACGCAAATTTATTTTTACGGCTTAACCCAAGCGTATTGAATTTAGGACTTACGCAATAACTCTCTGAAACTCTTATTCCTTTGTGTCCTTTGCGTCCTTCTCCCAAGGGGAGACGCTAACGCGATTGCGGTTGGTTCGTTTGTTCATTATTTTGCGTAAGTCCTGGAATTATATCTCCCCTCTCCCATCTTTGGGAGAGGGGCTGGGGGTGAGGGAAAAGATTTAAGCTTGCATTAGGATGCTCTCTGCTAAACCCCTATGACAGATTACGAATTACGAATTATTTTAACTTCTAAGTTGCACAGGCATAGCTAAATAGGTCATTTTCAAACCACCCAATGGTGTAAAAATCACTGGAGTTAGGCTTTGATTCAAATGCATTTGAATTTCGGAAGATGGTAACTCTTTCAAGCCTTCCATTAAATATTTAATGTTAAAGGCAATTTCTATATTATCCCCAGAAATCTGTGCTGGCATTGACTCTCTACCACTGCCCACATCTTGAGCTTCACAAGATAAAGTTATTTCTTGAGTATCACTGTCAATACTGAGCTTGACAATATTATTTTTCTGATCGGCCAGCACAGCAATCCGCTCCAAAGTGCTGACAAATTGTCGCCGTTCGATCGTTACTTGTCGCTCAAATTGACGCGGGATTAATTGTCGATAAGCTGGATATTGCCCTTCTAAAGTGCGACTAGTCAAGCGTTGATTTTGCCATGCAAATACAACTTGACCTTGATCAAAATATAAAGCTACAGGTTCATCTGATGAGGCGCTATGAGCTAGCATTCGTTGGAGTTCGCGTAATGCTCTCGCTGGTACTGTCACTTCTAGTTGAGTAGTTCCACCTAAAGGACGCTCGTTGCTAGTTTCTACTACTGCTAGGCGATGTCCGTCAGTAGCTGCAAACTCTAGGGTATCTTGTTTTACTGTTAAATGGACTCCAGTGAGTACTTGCTTGGTTTCATCAGCACTGGTAGCAAATAATGAACCGCGTAAGCCCTCAATTAATGCCGTGGTGGTGAGATTGATTACTTCTGTATTTTCAATTACAGGTAGTTCGGGAAATTCTTCAGGCCCCATTGCTCGTACTTGGTAATGTCCACTCTTGGGTGTGAGTGTAGCAATTAAACCTTCTCCACTAGATGTTGCACCTGTGAGGGCTGATTCATCATCTAGAGTGATTTCGCCTTCTGGAAGACGAGAGGTAATATCTACAAGTAACTTAGCAGGAAGTGCGATCGCACCTCCTTGCCATACCTCAGCATTAAAGCTGGTGCGGATTCCCAAGCTGAGATCAAAGGCTGTTAAGCTTACTTGGTTAGTTTCAGCATCCGCTTGTAGAAGCACATTGGCAAGTACCGGATGAGTTGGTCGTGAAGGTACAGCACGACTCACGAGTGAGAGGTTTGTACTGAGATCGCTTTGGGAGCAAACTAATTTCATAAGTGAGATTCAGCTGGTGAAAGATATACTAACACCCTTCCCAATGCTCTAAGGGGGAAATTCAAAGTCTCTCTCCTTAAAGGAAGAGAGAAATAGAAGTGAGGTTTTCCAGATGACCTGAATTGTCAAGATTATGTCATGTTCTTTGACTCTTTTGATGGTAGTTGCTGTATGTGCATTTGAGAAGCGCCATGTTGGGAATACACCAGTTACTATAATTACTATAATAATCCGTGTTATAACGTAACTTATCCCACCTCTCAACCGAAAAAATTTGTTGCTATCGGCTGGTATGTGTAATAATAGTTAAAGTATCTTAATATTTCTAAACACTTTCAAGTATTGGCACTATCCAATGTGAAATACTGACCACTAAAAAAGTTTTCTGGCTGGTGGTTAGTATTTTTTCTGTTGAGTATATTTTAGGAATTTTCACCTGAATACTAGGCGGAGTAAAAGCGTGATTCAGTTAGAACAACCACCCAGTCATGAAACAAAACTGACCCCAGTAGTGAAAAGGAAATCTCAGTTTAAGGGACTTTTCATTGCTATTGTCATTGTTAGCACATGGGTCATTAGCTTGAGTTTATTACTTGCTCTTGACATTTCCAAGTTAAAATTTTGGATGCTATGGCCTGTTATACTATGGCAAACATTTTTATATACAGGATTATTTATTACATCTCATGATGCCATGCATGGGGTCGTGTTTCCTCAGAACACTAAGATTAATCATATTATTGGGAGATTAACCCTATCTCTTTATGGTCTTTTACCATATAAAAAATTATTAAAAAAGCATTGGTTACACCACCAAAATCCAGCAACTCCAATAGACCCAGATTTTCATAATGGTAGACACAAAAACTTCTTCGCTTGGTATTTCCATTTTATGAAGGGTTATTGGAGTTGGGGACAAATTATCGCTCTGACTCTTATTTATCAATTTGCTAATCACATCCTGAATATACCTCATACTAATCTAATAACATTTTGGGTAATTCCCTCGCTTTTAAGTTCATTGCAATTATTTTACTTTGGTACTTTCCTCCCACATAGCGAACCAATGGGAGGCTATATTCAACCTCATTGTGCCCAAACCATTAGCCGTCCAATTTGGTGGTCATTTATCACGTGCTATCATTTTGGCTACCACGAAGAACATCACCAGTATCCCCATATTTCTTGGTGGCAGTTACCAGAAATTTACAAAGCAAAATAGCAAATATAAGTAAGTTGGCGCGAAAAAATCAAAGTATGTTACGAAACGTAAATAAGCTTAAAATCTTTACTAGTGACCAATGACAAAGGACAAATGACAGCCTTAGCCAGTTAGCTTTAATTACGCCGACCTACTTACCTGGCGATTAGAAATCGCGGCTACACAAACCAAGTCCGCCTTCGCGGACTCAAAGAATTTGAAACCCACCTCCGTGGGTTTTGTTTGTATAGCCCAATACAGTTCAGTTAAGCATTTCTTTCTTCTCTTTGCGTCCAACTCTTACGAGACGCACTCGCGTTGGCGTCCTTCTCCCAGGGGGAGACGCACTCGCGTTTGCGGTAGCCTGCGGCAAGCCGTTCGCGTAGCGTCTCGTAGAGAAGCGTCTACGTTCAAAAAAACTGACTTTTACTGAGAGTTTTAGCCTTAACCCAAGCGTATTGTTGTATAGCCGCGAATTACATTCGCCAGGGTAAGCGTGTTTTTACTAATAGATTATTCTGCTTATGCCAATTAATAATTCTCGTATTGTCACCTATAGTCCTGCTTATACAATCGTTCCCACTTACGAATGCTTTAATCGGTGTAGTTACTGCAACTTTCGCAGTGAACCGGGTAAAAGTCCCTGGATGAGTCTTTCAGATGCAGACAGTATTTTAAAAGGACTTCAAAGCCAAAAAGTCTGTGAAATTCTCATACTCAGTGGTGAAGTACATCCCCATTCGCCAAAGCGTCAGGCGTGGTTTGAGCGGATTTATGATTTGTGTGAATTAGCGCTTTCAATGGGGTTTTTACCACACACAAATGCGGGGCCATTGAGTTTTGAAGAAATGCAAAAGTTGAAACGTGTAAATGTTTCAATGGGGCTGATGTTAGAACAGTTAACGCCAACATTGTTAAGTGGTGTACATCGCCACGCACCGAGTAAATTACCAGAAGTTCGTTTACAACAATTGCAATGGGCGGGAGAGTTACAAATTCCCTTTACAACTGGGTTACTTTTGGGAATTGGAGAAACCGTTAATGATTGGTGGCAAACTTTAGAAGCTATATCTGACTTCCATCAACGTTACCATCATATTCAAGAAGTTATCCTACAACCTCATAGTCCAGGATATCAGCAAACCTTTGATGCACCACCTTTTGACCCTCATCAATTACCAGAAGTAATTTTTAGGGCGCGTCAGATTTTACCGCCAGATATTACTATTCAAATTCCGCCGAATTTAGTTAAGAATGAGGGATGGTTACTCGCTTGTATTGAAGCTGGTGCTAGAGATTTGGGCGGAATTGGGCCAAAAGATGAAGTAAATCCCGATTATCCTCATGTTCAGGAACAGGCATTAAGAGAAATTTTACAACCTGCGGGGTGGGAATTGGTAGCCCGTTTACCAGTTTATCCCCAGTTTGATACCTGGTTGTCAGGGGAATTACAAAAAGCGGTGAAGCGTTGGCGAAAAACTCTAACCCCAGTTTCTCTTTTCTAAGAACAGGGAGGTAGAGATTTTCTCATCTGGTATAGCAATCCTATCTGATTTGTGAAAAAATACCCTTTTTAACGAACCGCAAAGGACGCGAAGAAGAAGTAGGTGTAGGTTGGGTTGAGGAACGAAACCCAACATTATCGAGACTTTGTTGGGTTTCACTTCGTTCAACCCAACCTACAAATATTCTTAACCCTAGACTTCACTTTCAGCGCAAATACCTACGTGAGTTTGGGTTAATATGATGCAACAGAGGGAAATTATAAATTATGATTATGCAGCCGGATTTTGCCTTTTTAAAGCGGCTATACAATTCTTTTGACCCATTTCGACCCTTACCGGCAGGAGATCCCGCTTATGTCGATTGCAAAGAAGTGCGCGGAGATGGAGATATCTTGGTAGAAGTGGGAAGAGAGATTTTGTACTCTAACAGAATGACTTGTCAACTTTATGCAGGTCATCGCGGTGCAGGTAAATCAACAGAACTGCTGCGTCTTCAGAAACACTTAAATGAGCAAGGTTGCTTTGTTGTGTATTTTGCCACCGATGAAGAAGATATTGATGCAGAAGATGCTCAATATACAGATATTCTCTTAGCTTGTACACGCCACTTATTAGAAGCATTAAAAGATAGCGCCTCTCCTAACGCTTTGTTGAACTGGTTAGAAGAGCGTTGGCAAGATTTAAAGGATTTGGCGCTGACTGAGGTGTCTTTAGAAAAATTAAGTGTAGAAGCAAAAATTTCTCAGTTTGCTAAAATCACAGCAAATTTGAGAGCCGAACCCAGCCAACGCCAGAAAATTCGTGAGAAAGTTAATCCGCACACAATCAAATTGATTGAGGCGTTGAATCAGTTTATTAAAGATGCAAAACAGCATTTACCTTCAGGATATTCTCAACTAGTATTAATTGCTGACAATCTGGATCGCATTGTGCCTATACCTCAAGAAGATGGACGCACCAATCACGACCAAATTTTTCTAGACCGCAATGAACAACTCAAAGCCTTAGATTGCCATTTGATTTACACAGTACCAATTTCTTTGCTCTATTCTAACCAAGCAGCAAATGTAGCAAATATCTATGGGAATGCTCAAGTATTGCCGATGATTATGGTGCAAACTCCTGAAAATCAAAACTACCAACGCGGTATTAATAAAGTTACTGAACTGCTGCAAAAACGTCTGAGTTTAATAGACTCTAGTTTATCTATTGTCGATATGTTTGAGAACAGGGAGGCATTAGATAATCTCTGCCTGATGAGTGGGGGTCATGTGCGAAATTTATTATTATTAATGAAGGAAGCTATTAAATACAGTGACAGTTTACCTATTAGTAACAGAGCTTTACAAAAAGCGCTTAGTGAGTTGCGAAATACTTATCGAAATACTGTTTTTGCCAATGAATGGGAAGCATTGGCAAAAGTGCATTTTTCTAAACAGATAGAAAATGACCAACTGTATCGAGGTTTACTATTTAATCGCTGTATTTTGGAATATCGTTTTTTGAATAAGCTGGGAGAAAGTCAAGTGTGGTATGATATCCATCCCCTGATCAAAGGTATTAAAGAATTCCAGGATGGTTATGATAAATTGTACCCGTCATAGATGTTAGGAAAGGCTATATCATAAATGTAGGACTTACGCAAGTGTGACAAAAAATAAAAGCTTTTAGTTTGTAGTAAGGGCTTCGGCCCTGATTTTGAGGACTAAAGTCCTCACTACAAACTCCAAACAATATGCCAGTTGCGTAAGTCCTAAAATGAAAAAACTCTTAACGAATTCCAGTCGTTTGGGGAGCATCTCAATGAGTGCAAATATACCTGGCGATTAGAAATCGCGGCTACACAAACCAAGTCCGCCTACGCGGACTCAAAGAATTTGAAACCCAGGTCGGTGGGTTTTGTATTTCGACTCCGCTCAACACAAGTCTGTATAGCTGCGAATTCCATTCGCCAAGGCAAACTCTGGTGCAAGATGTAAGACCTAATATTTAGTATTATCTGGCTCAGATTATGACATTACAACTAACTAATTGGGATGAGGATTTACCAGTAGCAGCAGATGAAGAATATCAAGCTTTAGTTCGCACTCTTAATTTCACAGAAGGCTTTGGCTTGTTATTTGTCCGTTGTTCTCCGGCTGGAGGTGAGCAACTGATTGCCAAAGTTAAAGAAGATATTAAGGATAAAAATATTGAAGTTTTACAATTAAGCAAAGCTGTTACTAATTTATACCAAATAATTGAAAAATTAGATAATTGCAATAAAATAAATATTTTGTTTATTACAGGTTTAGAATATTCCTTATATGAATATGAAGAATCTAAAAAATTTTCAGGCTGGAATAGTAAGGAGATTTATTCTTATAGTTGGAAGGATGTACCACCTATTTTAATTAATCTCAATCAGCAACGAGAACGTTTTAGAGATAACTTTAATATTTGTTTTGTGTTCTTGTTACCTATATTTGCTATCAAATATTTTATCCAACGCGCTCCCGATTTCTTTGACTGGCGTTCGGGGTTGTTTGAATTTCCTATAGATTCCAAAATCGTGGAGCAAGAATCATTACGTATACTCCAGGATGGAGACTATCAAAAATATCTCACTCTCACGCCGGAAGAAAGAACTCAAAAAATAATAAAAATTCAAGAATTAATTACAGAAAGCCATCAAGTAACAAGTAGCCAAGCAGAATTATTACTTGAATTGGGAAGTTTACATCTTGCAAGTCAAGACTACAAAGAAGCGATCGCATCCTACGACCAAGCACTGAAATTCAAACCAGATAAAGACAAAGCTTGGAACAATCGGGGCATTGCGCTAGTTAATTTAGGACGCGATGAAGAAGCGATCGCATCCTACGACCAAGCACTGAAATTTCAACCAGATTACCACCAAGCTTGGAACAATCGGGGCAATGCGCTACGTAAATTAGAACGCAATGAAGAAGCGATCACATCCTACGACCAAGCGCTGAAATTGAAACCAGATAAAAACGAACCTTGGTACAATCGGGGCATTGCGCTAGACAATTTATGACGCTTTGAAGAAGCGATCGAATCCTACGACCAAGCACTGAAA
>NZ_JAIVFV010000005.1 GCF_020829445.1 Nostoc sp. CHAB 5836 | reverse complement strand
ACAATTCTATCTCCCAATTCACGACGATTATCATCATTGGCAGCTAAGACTAAAACTCCTGGTTCTGTTTGTTTAAGATCTAAAAATTCGGGTATGCGTTCGCCCTTGGCGTTGGCGAAGCCATCGCACTTAATATCTTCAACTATTTTGCGATTCTCTGCGCTCAAAATTGTAGCAGCAATTGCTTTTCCACCCAAGGTAACTGTTCTCAATGTTGCTTTATTTGAATTAGCAGTTTCTTGGGCTTTGCTATATAGTGGTGATAAATCCAGGTTTACTTGATGACTGAGTAGTTTTGCTAATGCTTTGACTATTGCAGCATGGTCATCCATCCCTCGACGATTCAGGGAGACTGTGATGTGTTCTTTGTTGTCGAGAATTTTATCAATCCATCGAGAACAAACGTTACCTGCACCTGCTTCTAAAAATATTTTGACTCCATCGCCGTAGACACGATTAACTAATTGCGGAAAATCAAGTTCTTGGCACAATCCTTTGGCGATGTTATGGGCGATGGCTTCGCCAACGCCTCCGGCGATCGCATCACTATCAAGTACGATCGGTTGATAATCGGCGGCTGAGTAAAAAACGATACCGGGAAGATTTTGCGATGGCAAGGTGTTTACTTTCTTAATTTCCTCGTACTGCGATCGCATCGCTTCACAATGTATCACATGGTCGAAGGGAGCGGGGAAGGCGTTGCAGCCTAAAGTTGCTATCACTCGCTTACAGGCGGCATCATCTCCAGCAATTAATACTTCTTCTGGTGTGTTAATTTGCGTTAAGTAGACACGATTCTCATGTTTTAGGCATTCTCTAACTTGAGATGGTGTAGCCATGAGAACATAGGTATTCCAAAAATTGTTGTTTGGTGAATCGGTTAATCCCCAATATTCACGCACAGCATTTTTTGGCCCAGATAATTTATCACCAAATAAAGGTGATGAGTTTAAGGTGTTACTTCCGCCCTCAAAATCACTCCAAACTCCTTGGGCAACCATCATACTAGTTTCACCCAAGCTATAGCCAAAAACGGATTGCGGCTTGACTTGAAAATCATCTCGAAAAATTGCTGTCATGTATCTAGCAAAGGCAATTTCACTTTCAAACATTGCCAGTGAATCATCTAACAATTGTTTTTCGAGTGTTTCTAGTTGCCTAGTTGTCAATTTAGGCAAGCTTCTGGGATAAACTAACTTTTCAACATCGGCAGCCCGGTTGTAGAGATTGTTACTTTTTAAGTCCTCGAAGACTTTCGGAAATAAGCGGAAGACGGTACGACCAATGCCGATATAAGAATTGACTGCTGCGGGGTAAACGTAAGCAATTGCTCCAGTTTTACCTAATGGTTTTGCCGTGAAATAACTTCCTATTGGTGTTTGCCAATCTGTACCGGTTTCAAAAGCATTATTTACACCTTTGCGGGCAGATTCAATTTCTTTGAGTAAATCTTTTGTGTTACGTCCTGTGATTGATAAGACGTATTTTGGATGAGAATGCTGTTCAAAGGTAGCGAATGTTTGGCTGGCGGTAGCTAATAAAGAAGAACTCGCTTCTATGGTATGCTGGAGATTGTTGAGAAGATCGGGGATAGTGGTGCGATCGCTAACTGCAATCGGAAACAGATGAAAAGGCATTTGTTGTAAATATCTGTTGTCCCGCTCCTCTTGGCTGGGTTCCTCCGATAAGATTAAATGGGCGTAACTGCCATCTATACCCATGCTATTAATTGCTGCTATTCTGCGTGTGCCGCCTTTATCGACAAACCAAGGTCTTGATTCCATCGCCACATAGAAAGGGCTACCTGACCATACTTGCGGTGTTTTGACACCAGACCATTTGGGTGTGGCGGGAATATACCTGTAATAAAGACAGAGAGCGGTTTTGATTAAGCTAGCAATTCCCGATGCTGTATAGGTGTGGCCGATATTGGCTTTGACGCTACCCAATGCACAATGCAAACCATTACCCACCTTCGGATAAGCTTGCAGTAAACCTGTGATTTCGGCTTCATCTTCTTGGGGAACGCCACTACCGAAGACTTCCACATAGTTAACCTCTGTGGGTTGAATATCTGCCATCTCGAAGGCTTGTTTGCAGACATTACTGATGGCTGAAGCATCAGGTTTTACCAAAGCGTCACTCAAAGTAGAATTACCTTGTGCAAAACTCATGGCATCAATTACTGCATAGATGCGTTCATTATCTTCCTTCGCAGCTTCGTAGCGCTTGAGGACGACAGCACCAGCACCTTCGCCAACCGTCCAGCCATTAGCTTGTTGGTCATAACCCAACGTATTCACACCCGTATTAATTGGGGCAAATTGGCTGCGGAATAAGACATTTTCCACACCACCAGCCAAATCTACCGCACCCACAACCACCGCATCTACTTCTCCCGTAGCGAGTAGCATTTGGGCAACTTCCAAGGCTTTGAGGGCAGAATTTTCACCAGCGCTGACGGTGAATGCAGGGCCAGTGAAATTCCATAAAGCCGAAATTCGACTCGCCATGATGTTGGCGATATGACTTACATATTCGCCGATTTCTACTGGTTGGTGAATGCTATCTTTGATGATGGTTTCGAGTTGGGAAAGCTGTTGCGCAGGTAGAGAAATTCCTTGGTTGAGTAAGCCATCCTTAACTTGCCAAGATAGATTCCATCTTTGCTGTAGCTGATGCACAGAGAATTCTGTCTCGGCGGCGACTATAACCGCCACATTGCTACCCTCCTGTAGTTTCGCATCTTTGACGGCGCGATCGCTAACCTTGAGGAGCAACAATTGTTGTGGGTTTAATTTCTCTATTTCATTCGGTGGGATTTTGCACGATAAAGTATCGATTTCAAAATCTTTGATATATGCCCCAACTGGTGCTTTTCCATCTGCTAAACCGTACTCTTTCAGAACATTTTCTTGATTTTCTATACCGTGCCATCTTTGAGGCGGTAGAGAAGTAAAATGCTGTGTTCCATTATAAATGCTGCGTTCAAAAGCATCTAACCCATTGCAGTTACCAAAAAAGGCATCCATGCCAACAATGGCGACTTTGGTAGGTGGAACAGGTGGAGTTGATTCAACTGATTCTGTTGTATTTCCTTGTTCTAAAATCAGATGGGAATTAGTACCACCAAATCCAAAAGCGCTAATAGCAGCCCGTTTAATTGGTGCGTTCTTATTGGGCCATACTGTAGCTGTTCTAACAATTTTATCGGCAGGAATTGTACTATTTTCCGAAGCTAAAGATTCAGAAACATTCATGGTTGCTGGAATTATACCATGAGACATACTCAAAATAACTTTAGTCAAGCCAACCATGCCAGCCGCAGTTAGCAAGTGACCTGTATTTGCCTTAGCAGAACCCACCAGAGGCGCAGCTTGATGTTCACCAAAGAATGTTTCTATAGAGTTAAATTCGGTTGTATCTCCTAGCAACGTGCCGGTGGCGTGACACTCTAAATAATCGATGGTTTTGGGACTAAAGTTTGCCTCATTATAGGCTCGTTCAAAAGCTAAAACTTGTCCTTTAGAATTCGGACTCAATAAATGTTTGCCCTTGCCATCATTGGAGAGGCCATTACCGCAAATGATAGCAAGAATATTATCGCCATCTCTAACGGCATCTGAATATCTCTTCAGCATCACCATCCCAACACCATCGGCGGGGATTAATCCTCTAGATGACTTATCTAAGGGACGGCTGATACCATTTTCTGGATATCCTTGAACACCGGAAAATAGCATCCGCACGAATAGAGAATCAGCACAACTGATGGCTCCAGCTAACATGACATCAGCTTTGTGTGACCATAAGTAATGAGATGCTAATTTAATAGCATAAAATGATGACGAACAAGCAGCATCCAGACATAAATTAACCTGGGATAGAGAGAAAGCTTGAGCAACGATAGATGCTGGCAAGCCAGATATCATCGCATTATATAAAGACGATTTAGTTTCACTTGGAAAAGCAGCTAAATCAAAGTCTTCATATTGCAAAAGTTCTCTGACAGCAGGGGTGATAGATTGCTGGTAAATTGGAGAGAATACCTGGTTAGATAATTTTGTTGGGAATGACAAATTACCTAAAATTACGCCGCATTTTGCCAGGAAATTTTGATTACCCCAATAACCACTCTGTACAATTGCTTGTTTAGCTGCATACAATGACCATTTGAAGGTGTTATCTAAACCAGCAACAAATTCTGATGGTAGATTGTATTCAGATGGATTAAACTGAAAGTTGCGGATGTATCCGCCTTTGATAGAATAGGTTTTGTCTGGTGTACCTTTAACTGGATTGTGAAAGATTGTCGGATCTACTCCGATTTCCTCGACGGTTGCAGAGGATGTTGAATCTTTTTGATTAACGATGTTCTGCCAGTATTCGTCAGGATTTTTAGCATCGGGAAATAGGCATGATAATGCGATGATGGCTATTTTTTCCACTACTGATATGCTCCGAGTTTGGGTATTTAGCAAGAGATAATTAACAAATAGGATTTACGCCGTTCCCCAAACTTTAAAGTGATAAGTAATAGGAATCCTAAGATTCAGCTAGCTTTGATAGTTTGCAGTAAAGACTTTATTGCTTAGTACAAGATTTCTAGCCAATTCTCTGCGAACCTTTGCGCTTCCCTCTGCGCCCCTTTGCGTTTAAATTTCACCCCTCAATTCCCCACTAGCTTCTAAGCAATTTCATCGACCAAATAATCGCATGAGCGCCGAGCATTCGTGAGTATATTTTACCCTGACGATCGTGTATAATAAAATTTGCGATCGCACTACTCGCTGTCTTAGCTATTACTTCACAAGAAACGTAAAAAGTTTCGTTATGTGGTATTACTTCAAACTGTTCAAATTTTTCTACTTTTCCAGGTAAACAACCTTCTTCATGAAAGTGTTGTGTCCAAACCCATAAGGCGTGCATACTCAAGTCAGTCGTGTAAGGATTTACCCATTGAACGGGGAATTGTCCTTGTTGTTGGGCGGTGAGTTCTGGCCAAAGACATTCTGTGGTAATTTTTTCGGGACTGATGTTTAAAACTCTTTTGATTTCTTGAAAACCGGGGCCGTGAAATAATGTGTCTCCCCCATTTTGGTAAAAATCTTTTCCTGTAGCGGTGATGATATTATCTTCTTCGAGATTGAGAGATTCATAAATGGGTACATCTGGGATTTCTCGCTGGAGATTAAGTTGAGCGCTAAAATGAAAATGGATTCTCCCTTCAGGGTTTTTACTCGAAATTTTGGCTTTAAGTTCGATTCTTTCAAGATTAACCTTGGAAATTTCTTCGATTTCTAAAATGTGTTCATTTGCTAATGTCTCATTGAAAGTAATTCCCTTCAAAACTTTGAAATCTTGGTAATAAAACAACCGATAACCGGGATATAATTGTTCACAAGCATTAATAATCCAGGTCATTGCACAAGTTGCTGGTAAAACTGGAGAACCAGCAATCGTATGATCGTGTAAAAATGGATTAGCCTCCAATGTCATTTGGCGACGAATACGATGGGTTCGTAGTTCGGAATCTAGCTCTGTAGCCATTGGAACGAGTGGACTACCAATAACAACTTGTGCGGTTGCGTGATTGGTATTATCCATTTCTTTTACGAGCATTTGCGCCCCAACTGCAATGGGAATTATTTCGATTTTTCGCTCTTGAAAAATCTTCTTTAATTCTGCTGTCACCATCCCACTATCCCAAGCGCCCCAGTTGATGGCGACTACATGACATGAGGGATAGCTTTGCTTAAATATATGGGCTGATTTGTTCAGAATTTCATTGGCGATCGCATAATCAGATTGTCCAGGATTTCCGTAAAAGCCGGTGACGGAAGAAAACAAAACTAAATGTTGAAGTTCATTAGGATTGACGCAAGCCAGCAGGTTTTCTAAACCTTGAACTTTAGCGGTGTAAACTTTTTCAAAATCCTCTTCTGTTTTCTTTTCAATTAACTTATCAGCTAAGTTTCCCGCGCCGTGGATGATTCCGGTAATCGACCCAACATTAGCCAGCTTTTCTTGTAAAGCTTGTGTATCTGTAACATCGACGCTGATATATTCTGCTTTAGCTCCGGTTTTTTCAATTGCTGCTAGAGTCTTTTTAATCTCGCGGCTGGAGGTTATTTTGTTATATATTTTTTGCACATTCATAGGTGTGGGCTTCTCTCCTTGGGAAAGAAGATTTTCCATGATGCATTTTTTCAATGCGGAGTCGTCAGAATTTTGAGCATAATTTGGTTCGGTTTCTAATAGTTCGGAGCGACCGAGGAGGATGAATTTGCAGGGTTGCTGTTGGGCTAATCTGATAGTACACTCAGCTGTAATCCCTTTTGCACCGCCGCTCACGACAAAGACTGATGATGGGGCTGTTTGTATCATAAATCCTCTGATATTAATTCGTAATTCCTCTGTGTCCTCTGCGCCTCTGCGGTTTTTTTTACGAACCACAGAGACGCAGAGAGCGCAGAGAGAAGAGGTTAATCGGCGATTATGGTGACTCGTCCTTGTGAGCCGTAGCCAACTTCACTTATATAAAGGTTGGGGTCATGAAGTTCGGCGATGATGTTTTGTACTGACTGTTTGGCGTCAAGTCTAGGGCTGAGGTCGATCGCACGAGTAAATACTTTTGGCCATTCCCATCTCAGGGTTTTGCTTAATCCGAATAAACCAGCAGCGATCGCCCCGAAGTTGACTTTGTACTCTAAACCGAAGGCTCCATCGAGATGAGCTACTGTGCAAAAACAACTACGTCCATGCTTTGCGGCTTCGTTGAGGGAGGGTTTGAGGTGTTTCGCTATCAAAAATACGTGCTTGACGATCGCCTTTTCTGATTCGTTATAGGAAATACTTCCGGTGTGATTTCCTACAAACAGTGGATGTAGATGGATGAAGGCTCCAATGGTTCCACAGTGAGATGCGATCGCTTGTAGTTGTTGTTGGAGATGTTCTTCACTCAAGTTTGCTAAGGTGACGCGGGTTACTCCTGTGGGTAAGGGCGCTTGTTGGGCGATGAGCGATTGGGGGAAGCTGATAATTACTACTTTCCAGCCTTTCTCTATTAGGGATTCAGCTAATTTATAAGTGGTGAGGGAACCATCATCGGTGATTAAACCGATGTGTCCTTCTGGTAAGGTGAAATCCAAATAATCTGGCTGTGGTAGGCTTCTGAGTTTGACGGGATGGCGCTGGATATTATGCTCTAATTCCGGTGGCTGTTGGACAAACTCAGGTTCAGACTTTTTTTTTTCACCTCCAGCTAACTGCTGTAGGTAATCGACTATTTGACCGATGGTGCGGAGTTCTCCGAGTTCTTCGATATTTGGTTTGGGTAAGTTGGGGTACGTTTCTTGCATCGCCCCTAAGATTTCTACCCGTTTGATGGAATCAATTCCCAAGTCGGCTTCCATGTCCATTTCCAGTTCCAGCATCTCCACTGGATAGCCGGTTTTATCGCTGGTGATGGCTAGTAGAGTTTGGCCTAAGTTGGCAAATTCATCAGTTACGGTGGGTTCTGGGTTGAATGCGACAACTACGCTTGGTTCCGGTGCAGTAACTACTTCAACTACTGGTGCAGTCTCGACTTCGTGAATTGCAATTTCTACAAAAACACTTCTGGAAGCCTGGGATTGCAGATACTCTACAACTTGACCGATGGTGCGTTTTTCTGAGAGTTCTTCCAAATTGGGCTTGGGTAGGCTGGGGTACATTTCTTGTAGCGCCCCTAAGATTTCTACCCGTTTGATGGAGTCAATTCCTAAGTCCGCCTCCATGTCCATGTCCATTTCCAGCATCTCGACTGGGTAGCCGGTCTTATCACTGGTAATGGCTAACAGGTTTTTATCTAAGTCAACAATATCGATAGTTGCAGCAGTTGTGGGTGCTGCTTCTGGGATAAATGCAACAACTTCGTTGACTGGGGGTGAGCTAATTTTGACTACAACCTCAGCTTGAGGTTCTACTACTGGGACAGGTGGCGCGACTACAGGCTCTACTGTCTCCACAGTGGCGAAGTGGGGAGTGGGAAGTGGAGAGTAGGAAGTTTCAACTACAGGCTCAGTTACAAGCAAAGGCTGGCTTTCTACTATCTTGGTAGTAGGAGGTACGGGTGCATCAGTTACAGTTGTTTCTGTGGTGAACGGAGTGAAATTGCTGAGTTTCTCTGTTAGTTGGGTTGCTCCCTCACCAGAGATGATTTGAGAATACTCTTGCTGGATGAGTTGGAAAAAGTTTTTAGTATATTCCAACTGCTCTTGAAGATATTGTTCATGGATGCGTAGGGTTTCACCTTGTTGAGAATGAAACTGCATCATGCTACGCTCTAAGCTTTCCATGACAACTAGCTTCATTTTGGCAGTTTCGGCTGTTGATTTACTCTCACTTAATAAGGAATTCTGCTGCTGCATCAGTTGGAAAAACGCTTTGGCATATTCCATCTGATGGTTGAGATAAGTACCGTGAACTTGTAAATTCTCGGCTTGATTTTCCTGGAACTGTGTCAGGAGGTATTCTAAACTTGCTAAAAGTTGTTGATAATTTGTCAGTTTTTCTGGTGTTGGTTGCATCTTAGATTCCTGGGCTGGTTGTGACAGGGTAACAGGATTCATCTGTTGCTCTGTTTGAGTGATGATATTCGCAGTCACAACGTTAATTTCTGGGGTCGATTTTTTATGTCCGTTAGTCTCGATCGCTGCGAGAGTTGGAGTTACACCTGGGCTACTAAATAAAGGAGCCGTATCAGCATATTCAGGGCTGGATAATGTGACTTGATGTCCATCCTGCAAAGCTAGAGCGAAGGCATTTTTGGTTTTTTGCGATCTATAATTGATGCCGTTTAAACGGACATTTAAGGTCTTCTTCGTCTCAATTGGCGGTATAGTTTGGGGAAGTTGGTAAGGATCGAGGTGATTCAAAGTCAGACCAATTACCCGTAACTGCACAACTGCTTCTCGCAAAGAGCGATCGCTATTCTTTTGAGTGCTGGGGTTCAAAGATACGGTGATGTGTGGGCGATCGCCAAGTATCTCTTTTACCAAGTTGCTCAAAATCCTCCTCGGCCCAAATTCCACAAAGCAAGTACCACCCGCCGCATAGATATTTTCAATTTCCTGTTTAAACAGCACTGAATTAGAAAGGTGCGTTTCCAGAATTTTTTGAATACCTTGGGCTTCCTTGGGATACTGCTTACTGGTAACGTTGCTGTAAACAGGGATTTTGGGACTTTGGAACTTGACAGACTTGGTAGCGATCGCAAAGGATTTCTGAGCAAAGGCGATTAACGGTGTATGGAACGCTGCTGAAACAGGTAACAGTACGGCTGTATATCCTTTCTCGTGTAAAGCCTCTCTGACTTTCGCTATTTCTGCGGTAGGCCCAGCCAAAACAAATTGAGTTGGGGAATTTTGATTAGCGATCGCAACTTGGGGAAAATGTCTGATGACTGCTTCTACTTTGCTGATGTCTTCTTTGACAGCCAACATACTACCCGCATCATGATCTGGATCTTCGGGTGCAGCCATTGCTTGACCCCTAGCTTTCACTAAAAACAAGTAATCTTCCGTACTCAAAACCCCCGCAGCCCATAGCGCTGTCAGTTCCCCGAAGCTATGTCCCGCCACAAAATCTGACTTGAACCCAGCTTGTTGCAATATGCTGTACATCCCTGCACTCAACACCCCAATGGCTGGTTGAGCGTATTCTGTGCGTTGTAAGGCAGCAATTTGGACATTTTTCTCTGCTTCCTCAAACACAGGATGAGGAAAAACGATTTCTGACAACGGCTGCAAATTATCTTTGAGCAACAGGCTATCCATATAGCCATGAAGACGACGCATCAAAGGAAAATTCATCACCAGTTCGCGTCCCATCTCCAAGTATTGCGAACCTTGACCAGAAAATAGAGAGACAACTTTTCCGCCCAACTCCATACCAGAAGCGCGGTAATAAATCCCTTGGGGATGCTCCCAAGATGCTGCTGAACCTTTGAGTTTCAGCCAGTCAATGCTAGTTTGCAGCAACTTGCAAGCTTCTTCGAGATTCTCAGCGACAAACCCAAATCTGGGAGCAGAGAGGGGAATCTGTGGCGACTTGCATTCCTTGACTAATTGCGCGTAGTGTGTAACTGCATCTGGTGAACGCAACTTACCTAAAATCTCTTCCGATTTGCTCAACAATTGCTCTACTGTGGGAGCAAACAACAGCACTTCACTAGCACCACTATGTAAGCGGTAAGCGTCGTTTTGGTCGGCTTCATATTCTTCCAAAACCACGTGATAGTTGGTTCCACCAAATCCGAAAGAACTTACACCCGCACGTCTTGGCGCTTCCCCTTCTGGACGAATCCAAGGTCTGGTTTCGGTATTAAGATAGAATGACGAATTTTTAATGTTGAGTTTGGGGTTTGGCTCAGTAATGTTAATTGTCGGCGGTAATACTTTGTGATGTAAAGCCAAAGCAGTTTTAATCAAACTCGCCGCACCCGCAGCCGCTTTTGTGTGTCCAATTTGTGATTTCACACTACCCAAAGCGATATGCTGCTTTTTGTGATCATGTCCATCAAAGAAGTCTTTTAAAGAACCGAATTCTGTCGGATCTCCAGCCATTGTACCAGTACCATGTGCTTCCATCAAACCAACAGTAGCGGGAGAAAAACCGGCATCTTCATAAGCGCGTTCCAAGGCTTTAATTTGACCTTCTTTGCGAGGAGCATAAATACTCTTATAACGCCCATCGCTGGAAGTACCAATACCTTTAATTACGGCATAGATTTTATCGTTGTCCCGTTCAGCATCTTCTAAGCGTTTGAGGACAATCATGCCAATACCTTCACCTAACATCATCCCATCAGATTTAGCATCGAAAGGTTTGACATTTTCACTAGGAGAAACCGCCGGTGTTTTGCTGAATGAGATGTAAGCCATGATGGTGTTATCGGTATCAACACCACCAGTCAGCATCATATCAGAACGATGCTCAACTAGCTCACTAATTGCCATTTTTAAAGCACCAAAGGAACTAGCGCAAGCGGCATCAACTACACAATTCATTCCGCCAAAATTTAGGCGATTGGCAATTCTACCGGCGACGACATTCGCTAACATTCCAGGGAAAGCGTTCTCATCCCATTTCACATAAGCGCTTTTGATTTTTTCGACAATTTTTTGCGTATCTTCATCTGATAAACCACTGCTTTTAAGTGCTTTTTCCCAAATCGGATATTCCAACCTGGCAGAAAGTGGCATTCCTAACTGCTTGGCCATAGCCACACCTAAAATTACCCCAACAGTCTCGCGGCTAAACTCACGTTTTTCGCCATAACCTGCATCTTCCATCGCCTCTTTTGCAACCACTAAACTTAATAGTTGCGATACATCTGTAACTTCCAAAATACTGGGCGGAATGCCGAATTCCATCGGGTTAAAATCTACCTCTGGAAGAAACCCACCTCTTTTACAATAGGTTTTATCTTCAGTAGTTCTGGGATTAGGATCGTAATAATCTTCAACACTCCAGTGAGTGGAAGGAACATCAGTAATACAGTCAATTTTGTTGACAATATTTTGCCAGTATTCCTGTAAATTTCTGGCTTTAGGCAATAGAGAAGCCATGCCAACAATAGCAATAGAATTGTGTTGTAATTGTCTGTTAATTTTGTTAATTGACACTGATTTATCTGACTTATCTGACTTCATGTTTTTTTCCTCTATAGACCTCATCACAGCCTTTTCACAATTATTGATCAGGCTCTCTAACTCCGCTAAGGCAGTATCAATCGAATAAGCAGACATAGGGCATAGTTAGTACTGTGGATTGTGTAGCTACAGTAATTTCTGTTGCCTACTAAATAATGAAAATCTCTCGTTTTCTAAGCAGCTAGCTATCCTATCTTTGCTAAATGCTTTTCTCCAAATCGACACCACACGACACATACTGCCAGCGTAAAGCCTTATGTTTACAAGCGGCTTTGGCACACTGCGCTCGCGAAAAAATCTTATTCAAGGCTAGACTTTTTAACTTGTGGCAATAAGTCAATGACGTCGTTAAAACTGGTAAAATAGTCTTGGAGTGTAATAGCTGCTTGACCAGTGAATTTAATCCATTTGTAATGGTAAAGATTTTGAGTAATGGTATCCTACTGGAGTGATGGAAACTGAGGAGTAGCTAAGAGAACAGAAACGTTTTTCACCCAAAGCCGTTTGATTATCTAGGCTAACCACAGCAACATAGCTGTTGTTAATGACAACGTTCTGTATCTTGTTCAATGTCATAGCCAGTTTCAACGTCCGGGATAATATATTTTATGCTATTTAAACCAGGAAAGTTGACAAGTTCGTTACACAAAAGACACCACCTTTAATCCGAATTTATGCAACTTGGAAAAGTACTTAAACTAACACAATGTGATGACAAATTAGTTATCTTTAGTCCTTTTTAATTTCAAAATATCAATTAAATAACTAGTTTGTCTAACCACTTTAAAGCATTGAATTAATAAAAACACTAACATACTTTACAGAAACTAAATCATTCCTTTAAAGTTATTTTATAAATAACCTTATAGCGTTTCCCGTTCAGATGCGGTACAACATTACATCACGAGGTGGGTGTACCTCACATAAACAAGAACTGCTATAGGAATCCGATTTGATTTATGAACAAAATTAGGTATTTGTAGGGTGCGTTACAATACTGCGCAGGTTTCGGCAAAAAAATAAAAAATAGACATCTGTGAAATTAAATATGCGTTACCCAGAACCCTTGTAGAGACGTAGCACTGCTACGTCTCTTTTTCACCAGATGTCTAATGTGTAGGTTGGGTTGAGGAACGAAACCCAACATTTTATAAAGCAAATGTTAATTTTTAGTATGTTACTTGATAAACATACTGACTCAATTAGGATGCTATTAGCAGAATAGATAATAATGTCTTACAATACACAACCTTGCTAAACAACAATCTGTTACTAATATCAAATCTGCTTAACAATTAACCATCTGTTGTATTGAATTGGCAGATAAAGATTAGTGATGAGTAAATTCTTCAGTGTCTAGTCTGACTATGATGAAATATTTTAGTAAAAGATTCAGGACTTATATCAAGTTAATTGGTTGACATAATTTTATATTTACGCCATACTTAATAACAAGTTTATCCCAATTTTTAGTTCGTTTTTGTTAGGGATTCGTGGTTATTGATAGTTAAGTTTGATGGATAGCGCTATTGTATTTTACGCTACAGGATTAGATATCAAATTAGGATATAACTTAGGAAGCTTTGAAGTAACACCACCATTAATTATCACGCCACAATAGCGAGTTTGGGCGGCAAAAGCGTACAACAATTCATATAAAACCAATTTAGATCCATCCACTTTATTAAGGTAGAAAACTTAGAGGAAAAGTCCTCTTGGTAATTTGCGGATGAGTCTATTGTAATCGACTAAATATAACCAGGCTATTCCCTAAGAAAGCAGAATTGGAATGAAAATATGGCAGTAAATAAAGAAAGTCGATTATTCACAAAACCCGTAGGCCGATCGCAAGTAATTTTAGCAGCTTCTCTGACTCTAGCGGCTGGATTAATCACTTTCTATAGTTTGGTACCGTTTTGGTCTAAACCGAAAGTTGTGACAGCGCCAGCAAATCCTCCAAAAGCTGCTACGCCTGCGAAAGTTGCTGTGACTGCTTTAGGACGTTTGGAACCAGAAGGCGAAGTTACTTCTTTGACTGCTCCCGCTTCTAATAATGGGGTGCGAGTAGAAAGACTGTTGGTGAAAGAAGGCGATGCGGTTAAAGCAGGGCAATTATTAGCCTATCTCGAAAATTATGGTCGTTCTAGAACCGCATTGCAACAGGCTTTAGATAAACTGCAAGTTGCCAAAGCTAAATTAGCGCAAGTTAAATCTGGAGCGAAAACCGGAGATGTCGATGCTCAAAAGGCTGCGATCGCCCGGTTAGAGTCACAATATAAAGGAGACGTTGCCACACAACAGGCAACAATCGCCCGCATCCAGGCGGAAGTAGACAATGCTCAAGTCGAGAACGATCGCTATCAGCAACTATATAAACAAGGTGCGATCGCGGCTTCTGTCGCAGATACCAAAGCTTTGCAACTAAAGACTACACAACAGCAGCTAACAGAAGCTCAAGCCACCCTCAAACGGACTCAAGATACATACCAAGAACAACGCAAGCAAGCACAAGCCCAACTCACCAGTATTAGTGAAGTGCGTAGTGTAGACGTTCAAGTCGCACAAACCGAAGTCAACAGTGCAACAACATCTGTTCAACAAGCAAAAGCCGACTTAGATTTAAGTTATATCAAATCTCCCATCAATGGCAAAATTTTTAAAATTCACGCCAAAACCGGAGAAGTAATCAGCACCAGCACCGGATTTGCTGAAATAGGTAAGACATCTCAAATGTATGTGATTGCAGAGGTGTATCAAACCGATGTTCAAAAAGTGCGTGTAGGACAAAAAGCCACCATTACCAGCACTGCATTTACCGGAACATTAAAAGGAACTGTAAAAGAAATTGGTTGGCAAGTTGACAAACAAAGTATCTTCAGCCTCAACCCTGGTTCAGATACAGACCGCAGAATAATCGAGGTCAAAATCTCCATCGATAATCCCAAAGATAGTGAGCGGGTAGCTCGTTTAACCAACTTACAGGTAGATGTCGCCATTCAGATTTAGTCATAGGCCATAGGTCATTCACAAATGACAAATGACAAATGACAAATGACAAATGACAAATAAATCCATGAATTTAAAAATTCCTTTAGCATGGCTACAGCTAGCCCAGCAAAAAGTTCGTTTACTAGTAGCTGTAGCCGGGATTGGTTTTATTGTACTGCTCATGTTTGTGCAACTTGGTTTTCAAGATGCCCTCTATTCCAGTGCAACTGCTGTACATCAGAATCTCAAAGGAGATTTATTTTTAGTTAGTTCGCAATATAAATCTTTGACCTCAAATCAAAGCTTTTCGCGGACTCGTTTATACCAATCTCTGGGGTTTGATGGCGTAGAGTCAGTTAGCCCCATGTATTTGCAATTTGCCAAACTAAAAAATCCGGCAACTGGTGAGAAATATTCAATATATGTGATTGGTTTCGACCCAGGTAGACCTGTGATAAATATCCCAGAAGTTGAGGAAAATTTAGATAAACTGAAAATTCCCGATGTCGTGCTTTTTGACCGC
This sequence comes from Nostoc sp. CHAB 5836, assembly GCF_020829445.1. Lineage (GTDB taxonomy): Bacteria > Cyanobacteriota > Cyanobacteriia > Cyanobacteriales > Nostocaceae > Nostoc. Next base: position 76,908 of record NZ_JAIVFV010000005.1, on the reverse strand, counting down.
AGTTCTCGTCCAGAGTTTGGCCCAATAGCTGAAAAATTTAATGCGGGAAATACTGCACAGACAATTGAAATTTTTCCCTTCAATTCATTAATTGGCTATAGAGTAAGAATTGGTGGCTTATTCAGCTTAGGGCCTTCCTTTGGGGTAGACGGAAATTTACTTGTTAGTGACTCAACTTTCCTCAGAATAAATCCTAATACTCGTCCTGCAGATATGATAGATATCGGTTTGATTTCCCTCAAACCTGGTACTAATGCCGAAACAGTATTAAAAAATTTGCAAGCAAGTTTGCCTAATGATATCCAAGTTTTTACACGCCAAGGCTTCATTGATTTTGAGAAAAAATATTGGGCTGTTAGAACACCCATTGGTTTTATTCTTAACTTGATGTTGACAATGGCTGCGGTTGTTGGTGTAGTAATTGTCTATCAAATCCTTTACAGCAACATTGCTACGCAGTTCGTTGCTTACGCCACTTTAAAAGCCATAGGTTATGCCAATAGGTATTTGTTGAATGTGGTATTTCAGCAAGCTTTGATTTTGTCAATTCTCGGTTATATACCAGGACTTATTACTTCTGTATTGTTGTATAGTTTTGCAGCAGAAGCAACTAAGTTACCAATAGTTATGACCAATAATAATGCACTGATTGTCTTAACCTCAACAGTTTTAATGTGTATAACTTCCGGAGCGCTTGCTATCAATAAACTCCGTTCCGCAGATCCGGGAGATATTTTCTAAGTACAATATTTCATAAATTCGTAGCGAATTCTCTGCGAACCTTTGCGCTTCCCTTTGCGCCCCTTTGCGTTTAAATTTTAACCCTCAATTCACCACGATTTTATGCAAAGCTGTACCAAGTAAGATAAATTGCTCAGAGCAACTTGATAAACATAGGCTAATACGGTTCACTTAAGGCTAAAACTCTTTTTGTTTAACGAACCGCAGAGGCGCAGAGGGCACAGAGAGAAGAGAGAAAGAGAGGGAAGAAATGCTTAACCCAAGTGTATTGAAATATAAGCAAACTTGCGCCTTACTAGTCTTTTAAGTCTAAGTTGACAATTAATTAAGCTCGTAGTAAGGACTTTAGTCTTTCTTTTTCAGCACTAAAGTGCTGACTACAAACCATCCAAACTAGCACTTTTATCTTAATCCAAAATCCAAAATTGGTATAACCCCTCATATATGAACCTCAACAACAAAACTCTCCTAATTACTGCAATTGATGAATTTGTCGGTTTGCGTACAGCCGAGTTAGCCATAGCGCAAGGGATGAAGGTTCGTGGACTACAAAATTCTACAGAAAAAAACAAACAATTAGAGCATTTAGGTGTTGAGATAATTATTGGTAGCACCACCGATTCTACTATTGCTCAAAAGGCTTGTGAGGGAGTAGATATCGTTTTACATACAGAACAAATTGCCGAAGAAGCTGGTGCTATTAAGCATTTTCGTGATATCAATGTTGGCGGTACTGTCAACATGGCTAAAGCCGCTAAACAGGCTGGTGTCAAAACATTTGTGCATCTATCCAGTGTGATGGTTTACGGTTTTAACTATCCTGATGGTGTTACAGAGTCCGGCCCACTGTCTAGCGAAAATAATCCCTACTGTCAAACTAAAATAGAAGCGGAAACTGCACTATTAGAACTGAATAATTCCTCAGATTTCGGCATAATTGTTATTAGAGCCGGAGATGTATACGGCCCAGGAAGTATCCCTTGGATAGTCAGACCAATTCTGATGATGCGTCAAAAATTATTTGCCTGTGCTAACGATGGGAAAGGAGTGATAAATCATGTATATATAGATAACCTGATTGATGGCATCTTTCTAGCGATGGAAAAAGAAACCTACGGTGAAATATTTAATATCACCGACGGACAAGAAACTTCGTGGAAAGAGTATTTTATGCGTTTAGCAGCAATGGAAGGTTTACAAGCACCCCTTTCATTATCAAAAGACGAAATCAAGTTGTTTCTAAAGCTACGTGTTCAAGGGCAAAAACTTTTTCGGAAAAAAGTTGATATCTTACCAGAGTCCATAGATTTTATGACTCGTCCCTATGCTTGTTCCATTGTCAAAGCCCAAAATCTGTTAAATTATAAACCAAAAATTGACCTAGAATCAGGAATGCAGCGAACACACGAATGGCTGCAAAAAACAGATATTCAAAGCTTGATCAAATAGCTTAGTAGGTTGGGTTGCAATACTGCGTAGGTTTTTAATATTTGTAGGTTGGGTTGAGCCAATGCGTTACCCAACAAACCCAGATCTTAGGTTGCATCTGCCTAACAATTATTTGCAATTAAGCCTAAAATAATCCACAGATTTTCTGAATACTTGTTTTCTATGAGTAGCAATCAGCCACGATTGAGCATCGGATTACCAGTATATAATGGTGAAAAATTTATCAAAGAAGCCCTAGATTCACTCTTGGCTCAGACTTTTGAAGATTTTGAGCTAATTATTTCAGACAATGCATCCACAGATAAAACTGAGGAAATTTGTAGAGAATATACTAGACAAGACCAACGTATTTGTTACTACCGCAATGACACAAATATCGGTTGCGCCCGTAACTTCAATCGCGTGTTTGAATTGTCTTCAGGTGAATACTTTAAGCGGGCAGCTTATGATGATCTACATTCTCCAGATTTTATCAAGAAGTGTGTTGAGGTGCTTGACCAAGATCCGACGATAATCTTGTGTCACTCCCAGGCATATTTCATTGATGAACAAGGGAGTTTTATCCAAAACTATGATATTAAACTCAAGGCAGATGCACTAAAACCACAGGTGCGTTTTCACGAATTGCTGACTAAGCATTTATGTTATCAATGTTATGGAGTAATTCGCGCCAGTGCCCTGAGAATGACACCGCCTATGGGTGGTTACGGTAATGCAGATGGAATTCTGTTGTTAAGACTTGGTATTCTCGGTAGGTTTTATGAAATCCCTGAATACCTGTTTTTTGTCAGAAGACATCCGCAACAATCTATGAGTATGTTCTTTCCAAATTACTTGCTGTTTGCTGACAAAAGTAAAAAACCATTATTGAGTATGCTCCCGGATTTTTATGGGTATGCAGTATGGTTTGATTCAGCAAAGAAAGGACAAATTTTATTGCCCCATTGGAGAATAATCTGGGAGTATGTACTCTCGATTTGGTGTAGTCCCATGAGTTTGAATGAACGGCTGTGTTGTCATAGAAGTCTACATCAGCAGTTAAAAGGGACAGAATATCTTTTGCTGAAAGATTTGCTCATGGCGCTGCAAAGACTTTATGAAATATTTGCTGGATTCGTAAAGGGAGATGGGGGAGATGGAGGGGATGAGGGAGATGGGGGAGATGAGGGAGATGAGGGAGATGGGGGAGATGGGGGGGATGAGGGAGATGGGGGGGATGAGGGAGATGGGGGGGATGAGGGGGATGAGGGAGATGGCGGGATAAAGAAAGTGTTTTTCTAATGCCCAATGCCTAATCCCTGAGCCAAAATTCTACCGGAGATTAAAAATTTAATGGAAGATTTGGCAATATTTCTGTCTAAGTCTTTGATGGGTTGGCTGGTTATTCAGGTGTGTTTAGCGCTTGTGTTTATATGGTATCTGCGGTCATCTAAAAAAAACTTATTACCAGATGACCAGTTACCTAAAACCGCAGTGATTCTTTGCTTACGCGGTGCTGATCCGTTTTTGCCTAGATGTTTGCGATCGCTCCTAAATCAAAACTATCCACAGTATGATTTAAAGTTGATCGTTGATAGTCACGAAGATCCCGCCTGGAAAATTGCCAGTGAAACCATCACAGAGCAAGAAGCGACTAATGTTCAAATCAGCCCTCTGAGAATAGTACGCAACAATTGTAGTCTCAAATGCAGTTCTTTAATCCAAGCTATCCGTGAGTTGGACGACTCCTACAAGGTGGTTGCTCTAGTAGATGCTGATACTATTGTCCATCTAAATTGGCTGCGAGAATTAGTCAGTCCTCTAGGCGATGCTAAAGTGGGAGCAACAACAGGTAATCGTTGGTATGTACCTACAGGTAGATATTGGGGTTCTTTAGTGCGGTACGTCGGCAATGTATCCACAGTAGTGCAAATGTTTATCTTCCAGATTCCTTGGGGTGGAACTTTGGCTGTGAAAACTGAAGTACTTCGCCAAACAGAACTGCTAGATAAGTGGGGACAAGCTTTAGGCGAAGATTTTATGATGCACGACATCTTGAAAGAACATGGTTTTCAGGTAAAGTTTGTGCCTTCGCTGCTGATTGTAAATCGTGAAGAGACTGATTTATTCAACTTAATAGATTATCTCAAGCGCCTCATCCTTTGTTCTCGACTATATCACCCCCGTTGGTTAGCTCTTGTTAGTGAAGCTGTTTCTAGCATTTTGTTTCCGACTCTACTGATCATTTTAGTTTTAGAGTCGTTGTTAGAAGCAAAATGGGAAGCTGCGGCTCTCTTTTTAGTCTGCTATGGAGTATATACTGTTGGATTACTCTTAATAATGCTCGTGTTGGAATTAGAGATACAGCGAGTGGTTCGCTCTAATGACCAGGCGATCTCTATTGGCAAGCCGTTGCACGTCTGTGCAAAATTATCAGCTGCTACAATCATCAGGATGTTAATTGGGATTCCCTTGACACAATGGGTTTATGGGTTAGCGATGCTATCATCCCTGTGGGTTTCAACAGTCACCTGGCGCGGTGTTAGCTATCGAGTTCAAGGGCCTTGGAATATCCGGCTAGTGGAATATCGCCCTTATCAATGGTTGGATCAGCCTATTGATAGCAAGGTTTCTCTTTGAACCTACATTCCGCACCCTCAACTGTCACAATCGGTTTTTACTGGTTTTTAGACATAAACAAAGCTACTGAATATACATAAAACCAGTAAAATAACTTAAATATGAAGATGCACGAGCATAATCTGCAACTACAACAATCACAAAAACTTAGTAATTACACTATGTGACACCCCAGGGTGCGGAACGTGGGTTTGAACTGAATTGCTAGATATAAACTACTATAGTACTAGTAAGTAGAGCGACGCAAATAAAGCTAACTGGCTAAGGCTGTCATTTGTCACTTGTCCTTCGTCATTTGTAAGGGTTTAAGGTGTATTTACGTTTCGTAACATCGTTTGATTTATTTTTGCCGACTTACTTATTTGATTTTTGAAATATATAGGAATCCGGTTTGATTTTTGAACAACATTAAGTATTTGTAGGGTGCGTTAGCGACAGCGTAACGCACCGAATCCTTAAGAATGGTGCCGTACTTTCTGCGCTAACGCACCCTACGTATCTGTTCAAAAATCAAATAGTAGTCCTATACGTAGGGTGTGTTAGACGAAAGTACGGCACGATCTCAAGCTTTTGGTGCGTTACGGCTTACGCCTAACACACCCTACAAATACTTAGATTTTTTCAGAAATCAAATATGATTCCTATACTCTGTTCGTAGTAAGCGCTTTAGCGCTCAAGTCAAGGACTAAAGTTCTGACTACGAACTCATCAAAATTAATGAGATAGACTACTAAAGCATGAAAGTTCTTACACTAAACATTCGCTAGTCTTCAAATTATATTATCTTATATTTAGTAGAACTAAATTAGCTATAATCATTGTCAAAATACACGCTTTGATTGGGCATCCCAAATGTGCAAAAACCTTGATAGTCTTCATCCCCTAACCCCTTCTCCCAAACATGGGAGAAGGGGAACTAGAATTATGTCTCTGGTTGAGAAACATACTTTTCACAATTGACAATCTCGGCAATTTTAAAATTCGTAAATCCTTAGTCTAACTGTATTAGTGGGAATTTTTGAGCTAAACAATCAGGCTGTTCATGAAACATTTGCTGCGTAAATCCTAAGTTACAAACCAGCATTTTCGTGAAATATTCCCCTTGATTATGACTAAGAAAAAACTTCGCATTGCACTATTTACAGGGTTGTATGCTCCTTTTTTGACCGGAGTTTCCGTTGCAGTTCATCAACGGGTTCGTTGGTTGCTAGAACAGGGACATGAGGTTTTTCTAATTCATCCGCAAATCAACGATCGCTATCCCAAAAATGTCGGCGATCGCCCGATGTCTGGTTTAGAGGAAATTCAATCTTTCCCCAATTTCTCTGCTTACGCATTCCCCACAGAACCACTGGTATTTTACAAGTCGCTTCCTCAACCGTTGAACTATCGACATTGGAGTGATACCAAGTTGCTGGAGAAATTTCAGCCTGACATTATCGTGGTTGAAGAAGCAGCCCAAATGAGAGGTTTATACTCATTTTTCTTGCAAGGTTATGGTCGTCCTATCGGCACTCAATACGCAAAACGAACAAGCACGCCAATAATATCACTCTTTCACACAGATATCGTCGCGTATATCAAATATTACTTTGGCGATCGCTTCTTCAGCTTGGTTCGTCCCATCATTCCCATTTTGGTTAAGCAATTTAGTGAGTCTTATGACTTCAATTACTTCTCTTCCAAAGAACAACTCACTAAATACGAAGAACTGAAATGCCAACGTGCTGAATACGTCGCTTATCAAGGTATCGATTGCGAAAAATTTCACCCGCGAAACATTTGTTACGACCCAATTCCCAACGACAATCGACCGACTCTTTTGTTTGTCGGACGCATCACACCCGAAAAGAATGTCAACCAACTGCTTGATATATTTCCAGTCATAGCTGCCAAAATTCCTGATGTTCATCTAGTGATTGTTGGTAGTGGCCCGCTAGATGAAGAGATTCGTCAGCGTGCGAAAAAGTTTGGATCGGGTATTACTGTATGGGGTGAGTCTCATGGTACAGAACTTCTAGGTTGGTTTGCCAGAGCGGATATTTTTGTCAACCCCTCCATCACGGAGAACTTCTGCACTACAAATAACGAAGCATTAGCCTCTGGAACCCCTGTAGTTGCTGTTGTTGCACCGTCAACCTCAGAACAGATATTTCCTGGTCGCAACGGCTTTCTTGCTCAACCTAACAATGCCACAGACTTTGCCCAAAGGGTAATTGCAATTCTAGAAAATCCCGATTTGAAAGCAGATATGACTAGACACGCTCGCCCTTCTATACTTGACTTTGATTGGTCGTCATGTATGCAGAAATTTGAACACAAACTTTACCAAATCGTTGAAGGATCACACAAAGTGGAAGTCAGTACAGGCAGTATCAGACCACAGCCATAAGAAACATGGCGATCGCTAGGGCGTGTTTTCAAACTCGAAGATCCCCCTAACCCCCCGATAAATTGGGAGGAAAGAAACTCTAAAAGCCCCCAATCTATCGGAGGGTTGGGGGCAATACACTTGGGTTAAGCATTTCCCCCTTCTCTTCTCTCTGTGTTCTCTGCGCCTGGAGTGCTAGCCTGCGGCAAGCCGCTTTGCGTCTACGTAAAAAAACAGTTTCAGCCCTTTTGTGAACCGTATTGGGGTTGGGGGGATCTCCAAAGACTGAGGTGCTTAAAGAAAGGTTTGAAAACACGCCCTAGTATTTATAGTACAATGATGATTAAAGAAGCTATTGATGCTAGATAATGGGAAGGCTTTGACATTTTCTTGCCAATCTAGCCCAGACAAACAGAACTAACACTTATGCGAACTCACTATTGCGGCGAACTCCGAAAAGAACATATTGGAGAAACAGTTACCTTTTACGGATGGGTAGACCGTCGCCGCGATCACGGTGGTGTGATATTTTTAGATTTACGCGATCGCTCTGGAATTGTCCAAATCGTCAGCGATCCGCAACGCACCCCAGATTCTTATGAACAGGCGAACGCCCTGCGAAATGAATATGTTGTCGAAATTACTGGTAGAGTAACACAACGTCCCGAAGAATCGCTGAATACCCGCATCCCAACAGGCGAGGTAGAAATCTACGCCGATAAAATTCAACTCCTGAATGCTGTTCGCAAACAGTTACCTTTCCAAGTTTCTGTAGCTGACACCGAGACAGTGCGGGAAGACTTGCGGCTGAAATATCGCTATTTGGATTTGCGACGCGATCGCATGGCGCAAAATTTGCAACTGCGTCATCAAATTGTCAAAGCCATGCGTCGTTATTTGGAAGATTTGGAAGGTTTTATCGAAGTTGAAACCCCAATACTTACCCGTTCTACCCCAGAAGGGGCGCGGGATTATGTTCTACCCAGTCGCGTCAATCCTGGTGAGTGGTATGCTTTGCCGCAATCACCCCAGCTATTTAAACAATTGCTGATGGTATCCGGCTTAGATAGATATTATCAGATTGCGCGTTGCTTTCGTGACGAAGACTTACGCGCCGACAGGCAACCGGAATTCACTCAGTTGGACATGGAAATGAGCTTCATGTCCCAAGAAGAAATTATCGAACTAAACGAGAACTTAGTTTGTCATATCTTTAAAACAGTTAAAGGAATTGAGTTACAGCGCCCTTTCCCTCGTCTCACTTACGCTGAGGGGATGGAACGCTACGGGAGTGATAAACCAGATACACGCTATGGTTTGGAATTAGTTAACGTATCAGATGTTGTCAAAGACTCTGGTTTCAAAGTCTTTCGCGACACTGTTACTAATGGTGGTATTGTCAAAATCTTGCCCATTCCCAACGGTAACGATGTAATTTCTAATGTCCGCATTAAACCAGGCGGCGACTTATTTAAAGAAGCCAGCGAAGCCGGTGCTAAAGGTTTAGCTTATATCCGCGTCAGGGACGATGGCGAAATTGACACCATTGGCGCGATTAAAGACAACTTAAGCGTTGAACAAAAACAAGAAATTTTACGCCGTACAGGTGCAAAAGCTGGACATTTGCTGTTGTTTGGGGCAGGGGAAGCTGCTACAGTTAATAAAACATTAGATAGATTACGGCAAGCGATCGCTAAAGAATTTGATTTAATTGATCCAGAAAAAATCAACTTGCTCTGGATTACAGATTTCCCCATGTTCGAGTGGAATGCTGACGAAAAACGTTTAGAAGCACTGCACCACCCGTTTACAGCACCACATCCTGATGATTTGAGCGACTTAAAGACAGCACGCGCCCAAGCTTACGACTTAGTACTCAACGGCGTAGAAGTTGGCGGCGGAAGTCTGCGGATTTATCAGCGAGAAATTCAACAACGGGTGTTTGAAGCGATTGGTTTATCTCCTGAAGAAGCACAAAGTAAATTTGGCTTTCTTTTGGAAGCATTTGAATATGGTACACCGCCGCATGGTGGCATCGCCTACGGTTTAGATCGTTTGGTAATGTTGCTAGCTAAAGAAGAATCTATTCGAGATGTAATTGCTTTTCCGAAGACACAACAAGCGCGTTGTTTATTAACAGATGCACCTTCGAGTGTAGACGTTAAACAGTTGAAAGAATTGCACGTTGCTTCGACTTATAAACCAAAGTCTTAGCGAACTAAGTAGGTCGGCGCAATTAAAGCTAACTGGCTAAGGCTGTCATTTGTCATTTGTCCTTCGTCATTTACAAGGGTTTTAAGCCTATTTACGTTTCGTAACATATTTAGGTTTTTTCGCGCCAACTTACTTAGAGAATTATTTAAGTAAGATTTGGTTGGGGTAAGAATCCCCATTCAAATCTTCCCAGTACAATCAGCATCCAATCCCCAGTCTCAAATGCAATGGAAGTTTTCTTAGCTAATATTAATCATCTTGAAAGTGTTTCAGTACTATTTGATAAATATCGGATTTTTTACAATCAGCCATCAAATATTGAAGCTGCTAAAGAGTTTCTCAAAGAACGTTTCCAGAATAATGACTCGGTAGTATTTGCAGCTAATGACAATGGGGAATTAGTTGGATTTACTCAGCTTTATCCCAACTTTTCTTCAGTGTCGATGAAACGAGTATGGATATTGAACGATTTGTATGTGGAAGAGTCATATCGCCGCCAGGGAATTGCCAAGTTATTGATGAGTGTTGCAGAAGAATACGCAAAAGAGAGTGGAGGCGTTCGAGTAATTTTAGCTACTCAAATTTCTAACATAACCGCGCAAAAACTCTACGAAGCGCGAGATTACATTAAGAATGAAGAGTTTTACCATTATGCTTTGCAGTTGCAGTAGTGTAGCATGACAACAAACGAACTCAAAGCCTTAGAGCTTTTTGCTGGTATCGGTGGGTTTCGCCTGGGTATGGCAAATGCAAATATTCAAACAGTATGGGCGAATGATATTAACGAACTTTGCTGTAAAGTTTATGAAACTAATTTTGGCAAAGACTCTATTGTTTTAGGCGATATCAACGAAATCCCCATCTTAGACATTCCCAATCATGATATTTTAACTGCTGGCTTCCCTTGCCAACCTTTTAGTCCTGCTGGTAAAAAACTTGGCGTAAGAGATATAGTTAGGGGAACATTATTCGAGCGCATTATAGAAATATTAGACCAGAAGCAGCCAAAATATTTTTTTTTGGAAAATGTCAAAAGACTTTTGACAATGGAAAATGGCTATCACTTTAGATTAATTTTAAATGCACTTTCTGAATTAGATTATTTTCTCGAATGGCGAATAATTAGCCCCTTGAGCTTTGGTATCCCTCAAAATAGAGATAGAATTTTTATCTTTGGCACCAAATTAAACTCAACAGACATAACACTTAATACGTTAGAACAGCTATCAGTATTTTTGACTAAAGAAGATAATATTTTATTACCAAGTATTGAAGATCCATTGGTAAAATATATGTTGCCAATCATGACGATGAAAAGTAAAAATGAGAATTGGGGAATTGCCTATAAAAATCAGATGTTCACTCAAAATATTTTGTCGTTGCCTGATATCAAGCCAAGAAATAGGCTTCAGGATATTCTTCAGAATCAGTCAATGGTGGATACCCAATTTGATTTTACTACCGATACGTTGGAGCGCATTAAGCAAAGTAAGCCTGTAAATCGTTATTGTAATGGAGTTGAAATATTGTACAACCAAGACGGAGGCGCGAGACTTGGTTATACTATATTCGGAACTAATGGCATTGCATCAACATTGACTGCCTCAACATCAAGGCATTATGAACGTTACCAAGTAGGTGATAAATTTCGACGTTTAACTAATATTGAATATGCCAGACTTATGGGTTTTCCTGATGATTGGTGTCAAATTGCCAGAATTTATGATCAATACGCATTATTTGGGAATGCCGTTGTCCCAGCTTGTGTAGAGTGGGTGTGCAAAAGAATCGGACAAAGAAACTTTGAATTGAGTAAATCTGGTTGGCAACAATTAAGTTTGGCTATTTAAAAAATGGAAGTGCTAACCTTATCTTCCCTCAAAACTGCTGCACGGGATTTTTGTATTGTACTTAGTGAAACACCTATTCCTAATCTGTATGGTGTTACAGATGGTAAAGCAGTAGGAACGTATGTTGAGTTTACTTTTAATCAATATTTGTCTACAAAGTATGAATATATCCTTGGTAGTGCTGCTTTAGGAATTGATTTTCCCGGATTAGAAGTTGATTTAAAAGTGACATCAGTTCGTCAACCCCAATCTTCATGCCCTTTTCGGAATGCTAGTCAAAAAGTATATGGATTGGGCTATAATTTGCTGATATTAGCATACGAAAAGATTGATGATCATAGCGATCGCACTGCTAGTTTAAAATTTCAGAATGTTGTCTTTGTATCAACAGAAAGAACTGGAGATTATCAAACAACCTACGGGTTAAGAGAAATCTTACGCCGTAATGGTAACAAAGAAGATGTAATAGCATTTTTAGAAGAACGCAACTTTCCATTAGATGAAATTGGGCGTGAGATACTTGCAGAAAGAATTTTGCAGCAACCGCCGGAAATTGGCTATCTGACAATTTCTAACGCACTACAGTGGCGGTTGCAATACAGTAGGATTATCCAGGTAGCAACTACAACGACAACAGTAGGTGTAGAAAATCTACTGCTAGGGTGAAGAGAATTAATGCTTAATGCTGCTGCCAAAATAGAATTAACAAAGTAATGGGGTTTAATTCCCCTGCCTCCACAGGCAGCACGAATTGAACGCCTAAATCTAAATCCCCGTCACAAAACGTAATTGCGAATGGGCGAAAAAGCGAATTGCGAATTGTTTTAAGCCGCTACCCCCAGAATTCCTCATGAGCGAATCTATTACCTTGACAGACGCTAGTTTACTACCAGAAGATTTATTACCAGATGTTAGTCTTCTGGTGACAGAGGACGATGAACCCTTGGATAATCTACCATCAGAAAAACAACAAAGATTACTAACAGAAACCCTTTACAGTTCTTGGAACGGGCCAAGTAATGCCCAAGGATTTCTTGTTGCTGCTAATGTAGGGTTATTTGCCACTGGTAAGCAACCGCCGATTGTACCAGATGTATTTTTGAGCCTAGATGTACAGATAGCAGAAAACTGGTGGGAAAAAAAACATCGCTCCTATTTCTTTTGGGAGTTTGGCAAACCGCCAGAGGTGGTGATTGAAATTGTTTCAAATCGAGAAGGCAATGAAACAGGACGGAAAATCTTAGAGTATGCCAGGATGCGGGTAATGTACTATATTATCTTTGATCCAAGTCGGCAACTTGATGGTGAAGTTCTACAGATTTACGAGTTGGGAGGGCGGCAATATATACCGATGAATCAGCAATGGCTGACTGAAGTTGAGCTAGGTTTATGTTTGTGGGAAGGTGTATATGAAGGTAAGCGGGATGTTTGGCTGAGGTGGTGTGACGCGACGGGGAATATAATTCCTACTGGTGCAGAACGAGCCGAACAAGAACATTTACGAGCCGAACAAGAGCGAGAAGCTAAAGAAACTGCCCTGCAACGGGCTGAACGCTTTGCAGCACAGTTACGAGCTTTGGGTGTTGAGCCAGAAGTTTAAATAGGACTTACGCAACTGGCATATTAAGTAGGTTGGGTTGAGCATAAGCGTTACCCAACAAAGTCTCGATAATGTTGGGTTTCGTTCCTCAACCCAACCTACACCAGATTTAGTTTTTAGCCTTAACTGAACTGTATTGGACTTTAGTCCTCTTTCATCAGGGCTTCAGCCCTGACTACAAACTAAAAGCTTTCATTTTTTGTGACACTTGCGTAAGTCCTATTAAAAACAAAAAAAACCCGCCGTAGCGGGTTACACAACAAACTAAGAACAATGAAAACTTGATTTAGCCCGAATACCTTATCTCAGCTTCCAGTTGACGAATCAGTTGTTCGTCGCCCTTTGCTCTGGCTACTTGCAAGCGATGCTCTAGGCTTTTTTGAATATTTTCTCTGTGAGCTTCTTGTGCCTTCCTGCCACTTTGTAGTCTATTTTGATTCATAGTGATTCCCTCTTTAATTTTTTACTTTATGTCTTGCATTCTTAACATAACACATATTTTGTAGCTGTTGCTACAGAATTTTCTAAATTAATATAGATTATAGCAAAAATATGCTTAAGAAGCAGATAGGTCAACAACGACTCCTAACTTTACTAAGCGATTTCGGCGATCGCGATGTTTATGTAGGCATAATGAAGGGAGTCATAGCCCAAATCAACCCCAGACTGACGGTGGTAGACTTGACGCACCAAATTCCGCCGCAAGACATAGCCGCAGCTAGGTTTTGCCTGATGAATGCTTACGCCTATTTCCCCCTTGGGACAGTGCATTTGGCAGTAGTAGATCCGGGTGTGGGAAGCAAGCGACGAGCGATCGCAGTAGAATTTGCTCAAGGGTTTCTGGTAGGCCCAGATAATGGTACATTTAGTGGAGTACTCAGTCAAAGTCCGGCGATCGCAGCCGTTGAACTCACAAATCTTAACTATTGGCGAACTTCTCAACCAAGCAAGACTTTTCACGGTAGAGATATTTTTGCACCAGTGGGAGCTAATCTTGCTAGTGGTGTCCCCCTCAAACAGCTAGGACAAGAAATTGATCCAGCAACTTTGGTAAAACTGGATATAAGCGAATGCAAGCAGACAACCACTGGTATAGTGGGTTGCGTTCAATATATTGACAATTTTGGCAACTTAGTGACCAACATTCCAGGGAGTTATGTACAAGGCAAAACTTGGAGTGTGCAAGCGCCTGGGTTGAAGATACCAGGTTGTGAAACTTATAGTGATGTAAAAATGGGAGAGCTAATAGCTTTAGTTGGGAGTCACGGTTGGGTAGAAATTGCCATTAATCGCGGTAATGCTCACTCCCAGTTACAGATTAATTTAGAAGATGCACTACAAATCTGGTTTTTCTCAGAAAACCAGACCAGAGAAAATTGCTAAAGTAAGAAAGTGAAAAATCATCAGGCTTAAAACCGCCTGTTGTGGCTCTAAAGATACTATCTGATAAAAAGTGCAATCAAGTAACTACTAGAAAATGTAAGTTAAAGGATGCTGGCATTGAGTTCGTCTCATTGGTCATAATAGACATAGGAGTGAAAAAGAATCTCAAACCCTTATCCTGTCTATATGAAAACCTAATTTATGGAGATGTCTAATAAAAAAAGTAACCCTTAAGCAATTTACTGTTGTACTGTACTAGAGAATCATAATTCTATTCTTAGCTATGACTACACAAACACTCTCTGCACCAGAAGTTTATCATGGCCAGTTTGGCGAATTTACAATTACTCAGAGCGATCGCACTGGCGTAATTATCTACCGCGCTGGGTTAATGGTAGCAGCATTGAGCTTTGCCATAGGCAGCGCTTTGGTTTTACTCAACAATAACCCGGCTGTTGTAACTGGACTAACGCCTCTATATGCTTGTTTTAGTCTTGCTCTTGGTGTAAGTTTATTTACCATTCATATCTACATGGTATTACTGCACCGAATGTTGCAAGTTTTTTGGGCGATTGGTAGTATCGCATCAATGATATTGGCACTATCTAGCAGTGAACCTTTGGCTGTTACAGTTTACAATCAGCCGATGACTTTATTCGGAGTTGGTTTTATCTTTGTTGCTTTGACGGGTATTTATTTTAAAGAGGCTTTTTGCTTCAATCGTGTGGAAACCAAAGTATTAACCGTAACAGTACCGCTACTGTTGTTAGGACATTTAGTGGGAATTTTACCAACTCAGGGGGAAAGTCTTTTATTAGGAATTTGGGCGACGTTATTTTTGGTATTTGCCCTGCGAAAGACAGTGCAAGCAATTCCGGCTGATATTGGAGATAAATCTGTGTTTACCTACTTAAAAGAACAACGTTTAGCTAAGGTTTAATGCAGGACAAAAATCGTCGGCGTCAAAAATTTCCCAAAATCAAAATCATCAAACGCCAATAAATGTGGACACTTACGGCTCAGGGGTGGGCGATTGCCATCGCTTTTATTGCTTATTTCATATTTTTCATTATTACTCATGTACACTCATTTCTCGCCGTAACTTCCCCGATCAATTCAGCAGAAGTATTAGTTGTTGAAGGATGGCTACCAGATTACGCTATAGAAAAAGCTTTGACTGAATTTCAAAACGGTTCTTATCGTCAAATAATTACTACCGGAGGTACATTAAGGAAAGGAAGTTATCTTACCGCATACAATAACTATGCAGACGTGTCAGCCGCTACCTTTATAAAACTCGGTTTAGAAGCAGAGAAAGTAGTAGCAGTTCCGACACCTTTTGTGGTTAAAGATCGTAGTTATGCATCTGCTGTCGAATTTCATCGCTGGCTATCCAATTCCAATTTACAGATAGAATCAATTAATCTTTTTTCCTTGGACGTTCATGCCCGTAGGAGTTGGTTTCTTTTCAAAAAAATCCTTACCCCTGACATTAAAGTTGGTGTGATTGCTGCGACAACCGAAGATTACAATCCAAGCAAATGGTGGGGTTCTAGCGAAGGTGTACGGACAATTATTCATGAAGCCATCGCTTATATTTATGGACGGTTTTTGAATTGGCAAAACTAAAAGTTATAAGTAGAGCGACGCGAATAAAGCTAACTGGGTAAGGGTGTCATTTGTCATTTGTCATTTGTCATTTGTCCTTCGTCCTTCGTCATTTATAAGGCAATACGCTTGGGTTAAGCATTTCCTCCTTCTCTTTCTCTCTTCTCTCTGTGTTCTCTGCGCCTCTGTGGTTCGTAAAAAAAAAGAGTTTCAGCCCTTTTGTGAACCGTATTGATTTATAAGGGTTTAAGGTGTATTTACGTTTCGTAATATAGTTTAGTTTATTCTTGCCGACTGACTTACAGCAGAAATATTGGCGTTAGAGGGGGTTTGAATTTTAGATTTTAGACTTGGACTACGCTCAGTCGAAGGATTTTAGATTTTGAGATTTTTCATTCCATTCAAAATCCAAAATCCCAAAGGGTGTTTGAATTTTAGACTTTGAGATTTTTCATTAAATCCAAAATCCAAAATGGTATTACTTAGCCAAAATTTGTAACAAAGCTTGGCGATAAATTTTTAGGCCTTCTGCATTCAGATGGTCGCCATCAGTGGTCAAATTCTCTTTAAGAACATTATTTTCATATAAGGCTTCTAGTCCTGCTGCTGCAACTGGCACTTTTTCTGTTTCAGCAACTTGGTTAATCAGAGCATTAATTTGTTCAAGTCTAGAAAGTGGGGCTGCTACAGTTGGATCTGAACTTGCTGCAACTGTTGAATAAAAAGCCGGAATGAGAAAAATTTCTTTATTTCCCATTGTGCGGACTAGTGCGATCGCCTCTTGCAGATTTTTGCTAAATAACTCATCACTAGTCCCATACAAAGCATCATTTCCTCCTATGGCAATAATGGTTTTTTCACATTTCACCTTGGTAGGAATTAAACTTTTCAGTTGTTCTAGTAATGAGATTGTACTCAGACCATTTAACCCAAAATTAAAAGTACCATTTCCAAGGGTATTACCAACTCCAGCCGAAATAGAATCGCCAAATAAGCAACCTGAGAACTGTTTATCTTGGGCAGCAAGTGTCTGATATTGCAATGCAATTTTCCCTAAAGGTGAAGAACTTACATTATCTTTTGGTCGTGCATCAGCAGAACTAGAAGATGAATTTGCCATGCTGACTAGCTGAGAAATTTTGGACACGTCAACAACTAGTTGATTACTGGGGTAAGCTTCTAAAAAGCTGATTATTCCTAGACCTTCAGCTGATTTTGCTCCCAGGATAATGGAAGATCGTAGCGCTTGTATACTGGCTTGATCGCGACGGGCGATCGCAGCAGAAGCAAAAGATAAAATTTGCTTGCCCATTCCTGTGTTTATCAGCTGATCCAAAGCCACAATATCAAGGGATATTTTCACCTTAAGGGCATCTTGAAACTTCTGTTTCTCCTTCGCGCTAAGGTAATCTAGGAAAGATTGCAGATCGGCAGAAACCTTTTGCGTTTCGTCATAGTTGCGTATATCTGCCACCGGGATCGATTGCTCAAACAATCCATACCTGACAGTAACTTTTTCGGCTGCCAAACTAGGCAATAAACCAAGACCACTATGCAGCAGTAAAAAAATTAAGCACCCAGATAGACTTATTAGAAGACGATAGAAATATTTCATCACCGAAGATAACAAGATAGATGTCAATAGTTAATAGTCGAGAGTCAAGAGACAAAAGTCAAGGGGCATTGGGTATGGAGAAGAGACAACGGAGAGATTGATTGAATAATTTCCCCTGATCTCCTTCCACATCAACAGCCAAACCTAATTTGGGAATACTCAATCCAGTAGGCGTGAGGATGGAACCGTGGTAGAAGAAGGTGCATATTGGCTAGCTTGGGCGCAAATTTCTGGCATTGGCCCAGTATTACTGCGACGGCTGCAACAGCATTTTGGGACGCTGGCAACGGCTTGGAACGCTACCAAGGTAGAGTTAGGAGAAGTAGAGGGTTTTGGTTTTCAGACACTAGAAAAAGTAATACAACAGCGATCGCGTTTGCACCCAGAAGAACTATTCAGCAAGCACCAGCAGGAAAATTCCCATTTCTGGACACCAGCAGATGCAGATTATCCCCGCTTACTGTTGGAAACTCCCAGTCCGCCACCGATTTTATACTATCGCGGTGAAGTCGAACTTCAAGAAAATCTCGGACAAAAACCAATGGTTGGGATTGTCGGAACACGCCAACCCTCAGAATACGGTATCCGTTGGACTCGCCAAATTAGTACAGCTTTGGCTAAAAATGGCTTTACAGTTGTTTCTGGGATGGCAGAGGGAATTGATACAGAAAGCCACATCGCCGCCATGAAAGCAGGTGGACGCACGATCGCAGTTTTGGGGACTGGTGTAGATGTCATCTATCCACATAAAAATCGAGATTTGTACAAGCAAATTTTGACTTCTGGCTTAGTCATGAGTGAGTACCCCACAAAAACCCCACCCGATCGCACTCATTTTCCCCGCCGTAACCGAATTATTGCTGGTTTAAGCCGCGCCATCCTGGTAATGGAAGCACCGATAAAATCTGGTGCTTTAATTACTGCTACCTACGCAAATGAATTTGGCAGAGATGTCTATGCACTCCCTGGTAGGGTGGACGATCAACCATCCCAAGGGTGCTTAAAGTTACTCAATCAAGGTGCTTCTTTCATTCTCAAAGAACTAGATGAACTGTTAACAATGTTAGGAGCTATACCACAAGTTGATACAGTTGAAGCATTACCAACAGCCCAACAGTTAATTTTGCTAACTTTATCCCCAGAATTACAAACGGTAATGAATGCGATCGCGAATAATGATGCTTTACCCTTCGATTTTATTGTCCAACAAACCAGTATGGCTGCTGGCTCAGTTTCTGGTGCTTTGTTAGAGTTGGAACTTATGGGTTTAGTTTCACAACTCCCAGGAATGCGGTATCAAAAAACTTAGGGAGTGACAAGAAATAAATTACTCAAATAAACGTAAACGCAAACGCGAGTGCGTCTCAAAGTCAATTTTGTTAACGAACCGCAAAGGCCGCAAAGGACGCAAAGGAAGAGAAGAGAGAAGGAAGAAATGCTTAAGTGAACTGTATTGGGTTAGGGGGGATCTTCGAGTTTGAAAACACGCCCTAGGGGGTTAGGTTAGGGCTTGCTGAAAAAGTCCTTTGGTGAGGGCAGGGAATAGGGAACTCTTAACAGGGAACAGTTTTATCCCTATTTTTTCCAATTTATTGTGGTACTAGAAATTGTCAATGCAAGGCTTTTAAGCCTCATACACCTATTGTCTTGCACTTTTTTCTGCGGTAATAGCCTGAAAAGTTTGAAATATAAGGATTTTACCGTTATTCAGCAACCCCTAGGTTAATCGTTAGCTTTTCCAGATGACCTGAATTGTCAGAGACACAGATAGGACTTACGCAAAAACTCTCTGAAACTCTTGTTCCTTTGCGTCCTTTGCGTCCTTTGCGGTTCGTTTTTCATGATTTTGCGTAAGTCGTGACAGAGAACACAGAGAAATGAGGAGAAGATAGTTTTTTGCCAAGCCAGTTGTGATCAAAGAGGCTTAAAGCGTTTACTGGGATAAACTTCGATTTTCATGAAAAATGCTAAAATCGCTCCAGCACAAATGCTTTCAGGCATCTTTGATGACTTTCGACCTTCCCGACTCTCTAATTCTCGATGCTGCACTTTCAGTGTCTGGATTAACTGACTATATCCGCTTGGTGTTAGAGCAAGATGAACAATTACGGCAAGTTTGGGTAACTGGCGAAGTTTCCAGTGCTAACCACCATCGTAGTGGGTTATTTTTCACGCTCCAAGATCCCGATCGCACCGCCGGAATTAAGTGTGTGGTATGGAATAGTCAATTGCCAAAACTCGCCCAAATACCCGTTCCCGGTGAGCAGGTAATGATTTTGGGCAGTATTCGCGTGTATCCGCAACGGGGAGAGTATCAGTTATCGGTTTGGCAAACTCTACCTGCTGGTGTTGGTTTACAGGCGTTGCGCTATCAACAACTAAAAAATCGCTTGCTGGCTGAGGGATTGTTTGA
Organism: Nostoc sp. CHAB 5836; assembly: GCF_020829445.1. GTDB lineage: Bacteria > Cyanobacteriota > Cyanobacteriia > Cyanobacteriales > Nostocaceae > Nostoc. The sequence continues at coordinate 57,045 of NZ_JAIVFV010000005.1, read as the reverse complement.
CGCCGAAAGAAAGCGATCGCTCCCCACCCACCCCCAAACCATCGCTGTCGTCACTTCCCCAACTGCGGCGGCTTGGGGTGATATTCAAAAAACTCTCAAGCAAAGGTATCCAGGTTTACAAGTTTTATTTTCTCCCGCTACAGTACAAGGTGAGCAAGCACCTGAATCGATCGTCAAAGCAATTGAGCGGGTGGAACGAGATGGCCGCGCCCAAGTGCTAATTTTATCGCGGGGTGGTGGCGCGGTGGAAGAGTTGGCTTGCTTTAATGATGAAGGAGTGGTGCGATCGCTAGCTAATTGTTCGATTCCCGTAATTACTGGTATCGGTCATCAACGAGATGAATCTTTGGCAGATTTAGTTGCAGATGCTTGTGTGCATACACCCACTGCGGCGGCGGAAAGAGCTGTACCATCACTTTCAAAGTTGTATACTGAGCATCAGCAGCGAGTTGTGGCTTTACATGAGGCGGTGCATGACTTTGGGGAAAATTCTCTCAATCAACTGCAAGGATTGCGCAATCGTTTGCGACGTTTGCGGTTAGATCGACAAGTGCAACAGGAGGTGGACAAGTTAGGTTGGAAGCGTCAGCATTTGCTACAAATTACGACGGGGCGATCGCAGCAAGCAACGCAGCATCTAGAGTTATTACGGCAAAAGTTGGCTAGTCTTGACCCGAAAGCGGTGTTACAGCGTGGTTATGCGGTAGTGAGAAGGGAAGATGGGGCGATCGCTCGTTCTGCGACTGAGTTGGCTGTGGGGCAAGATTTGTTAATTCAGTTGGGGCAGGGTGGGGTTAAAGTGAAGGTTATGGAAGTAAACGAACCGCCAAGACGCAGAGGACGCAGAGAGGTTGATGGTTAAACGTAAGAATGCTTCTAGTTCTGAGGAAGGTTGGAATTATGAGGCGAAGGTTGCTGAAATAGAGGGAATAATTGCTCGTATTGAGGCGGGTGAGTTGGATTTGGAGGCGGTGTTTGAGCAATTTGCAACTGCTGTTGAGTATTTGCGTCAGTGTGAAGGTTTTTTACAGCAGCGACAGCAACAGGTGGATTTGTTGATTGAAACTTTGAGTGATGAATAATAATTGCAACTATCCTGAAGCTCACATTTAGCTAGAACTTATAAGTAGCTGGACAGAATTAAAGTTAACTGGCTAAGGCTGTCATTTGTCATTCGTCATTTGTCATTAGTAAGGGTTTTAAGCTTATTTACGTTTGGTAACATACTTGATTTTTTTCGCACCAACGTACTTACTCAACTACTTATTGTGGGGTGGGCGTCTCACCAGCCCTTGTGTATGGGCTCTCGTGTCGCCCACCCATACACAAGATTGGGTAATTTATTTGTTGTCAGTCCCTTAAGAGACTTGTACTCCTACGGAGAAGCAACTGGGGTGTCACGCAGGAATGAGAGTTTGAGAAGGTTTTTGCGTCAGCCCTATTAGCAATTAAACTTTTTGCAACAGTCTCTTCACGCGGTAGAATAACGAAATTTTGCAAGATGTCTAATCATGAAACCATTTCTTTTTGTAAGCGACCTAGATGACACCCTCGTATATCGCACTGTGGGCGATGATAACGCTTTACCAGAACTAAATCAACTACTAAGTCAACATCGCCAAGAATACGGCACTAAAATCGTTTATTCTACCGGGCGATCGCCTGTACTTTATAAACAACTCCAAGCTCAAAAAAATATTTTGCAACCCGATGCCCTCGTCCTTTCGGTTGGTACAGAAATCTACCTTGATGGTACTGATACTCCAGACTCAGGTTGGTCAGAAATCCTCTCTCCAGGATGGCAACGGGAAACTGTATTATCTATTACCCAGAAATACCGTGAGTTAGTTCGCCAACCAGATTCAGAACAGCGTCCCTTCAAAGTGAGTTTTTTCCTACAACAAGAAGTATCTGCCAGAGTGATACCACAACTTGAAGCAGAGTTGCAAAAAAAATATAAATTAAATGTAAAGTTAATCTACAGTAGCGGTATTGACCTTGACATTGTACCCCATAGCAGCGATAAAGGTCAGGCAATGCAGTTTTTACGCCGGAAGTGGAAATTTGCAGCAGAACAAACAGTTGTCTGTGGTGATTCAGGTAATGATATTGCTTTATTTGCTGTAGGCAACGAACGGGGCATCATTGTGGGGAATGCCCGCAAAGAGTTACTCCAATGGCACAATGAGTACCCTTTTGACTATCACTACCTGGCAAAAAGTTTTTGTGCAGGTGGAATTATCGAAGGATTAAATTATTTTGGTCTCTTGTAATGATTAGTTATCTAAAAGGTATAGTCGCTGGTATCCAAACAATTGGCGCTAATCGCGTGATTCTGACTCTGGAAGTGAATGGCTTGGGGTATGATTTGCAAGTTCCCCAACGGCTAGCAAATCAGTTACCAGAGTCGGGAGGAGTGGCGCAAATTTTTACCCATTTCCAAATTCGGGAAGAAGTACCCTTCCTATATGGCTTTGCTTCGCCATCTGAACGCGATTTATTTCGCCACTTGCTGACTGTCACAGGTATTGGTGCAGCCTTAGCGATCGCCCTCTTGGACACTCTGGAACTACCAGATTTAGTCCAAGCAATTATCGCTGGCAATACACAAATCTTAATTCAGGCTCCTGGTGTCGGTAAAAAAATCGCTGAACGCATCTGTTTGGAACTGAAAAGCAAATTAGTCGAGTGGCGCAAATCAGCCGGGTTCTTCGTCGCCACAGGTGGCCCAGCACCGGGAATTCTCGAAGAGGTGCAAATGACCCTCTTTGCCTTGGGATATACTGCCCATGAGGTCAGTCACGCCCTCCATGTGGTAAGTGAAGACATCGGGCTACCGAAAGATGCCTACGTCGAAGATTGGATTAAACAAGCGATCGCTCATCTCAGCAGCGAACAAGTTTAATTGTCATTGGTCATTTGTCATTTGTCATTTGTCATTTGTCATTAGTTATAGGACTTACGCAAAATAATGAAAAAACGAACCGCAAAGGACGCAAAGTACACAAAGGAATAAGAGTTTCAGAGAGTTATTGCCTAAGCCTTAAGTTATTCTCTGCCCCATCCCCCTCATCCCCCTCATCCCCCTCATCCCCCCCATCCCCCTCATCCCCCTCATCCCCCCCATCCCCCCCATCCCCATGCCCACCGACCCTTATGCTTGGCTAGAACATTCCTTAGCAACAATTCATCAGGCAGACTGGTATCGCTCAGTACAAACAATCCACGGTCGTCCGGGTGCAACGGTGGTTTTAGCTGGGCAAGAGGTAATTAATTTTGCTAGCAATGACTATTTGGGATTGGCTGGAGATCAGAGGTTGATGGCAGCTGCAACTGCTGCGATCGCTGAATTTGGCACTGGTAGCACTGGTTCGAGATTACTCAGTGGGCATCGGGAATTGCACAGGGAGTTAGAGGAGGCGATCGCATCTACCAAACAAACAGAAAATGCCTTGGTCTTTAGTTCTGGGTATCTAGCCAATTTGGGTGCAATTACCGCCCTGGTTGGCAAGCGTGATTTAATATTCTCTGACCAGTACAATCATTCCAGTCTGAAAAATGGAGCGATTTTGAGCGGTGCAGCAGTTGTGGAATACCCGCACTGTGATATCGCAGTCCTAAAAACTCATTTGAGTCAACACCGACAAAACTACCGACGCTGTTTGATTCTTACTGATAGCGTCTTCAGCATGGATGGCGATTTATGTCCATTACCAGAACTTTTGGATCTTGCTGATGAATTTAACAGTATGCTGCTAGTTGATGAAGCTCATGCCACTGGGGTATTAGGAAAAACTGGCGCTGGATGTGTCGAATATTTTGGGTGTACAGGAAAGCAATTAATTCAGATTGGGACTTTGAGTAAAGCTTTGGCTAGTTTAGGCGGATACGTAGCAGGAAGTAGCGCCCTAATTGACTTTTTGCAAAACCGCGCACCCACTTGGATTTACACCACTGCGCTTTCACCGCCTGATACGGCGGCGTCCTTAGCAGCAATCAAGATCGTGCAACAAGAACCGCAACGCCGTGCCCAATTGTGGCAAAATGTACATCACTTGAAAAATTTGCTGCAACAACAGTTACCTAATCTCAAATTACTGCCTTCAGAATCACCCATACTATGTTTTCAATTGCCTAGTGCAACAGATGCACTCAAAGTTGGAAAAAAGCTCAGAAATGCTGGCATTTTTGCCCCAGCAATTCGTCCCCCCACAGTGCCCACAAGTCGAATCAGAATATCTTTAATGGCAACTCATGAAGCAGCACATATTGAAAAATTGGTAGCAGTGCTGAAGGATATCTGTTAACCCAATTCGCTTTCCGATTATTTAGAGTACTCCAAGTAAAAAAATGCCCAATTGTCATTGCTTCATTACGCTTCGTTTCTTACCCTGCCTTAACGCCAAGGGCGGGTGTACTTCATGTAAATGAGAACCGCTATATTAAGTAGGGTGTGTTACGGCTGTGTAGGAATTTGAGGGTTTGAGAAAGTCTAATTTAGCCGTAACGCACCATATTTTTAGGTGCGTTACGCGCTGCTTTAACGCACCCTACCATTTAAGGTTTACTTTTTAAATTGTCTCTAAAAATTCAGGATTCTGTGGCGATAAGTTCTTACAAATTAAACAAGATTGCTATATAAAATTAACCATAAAATTTTCCCTATGATGCATACTATATTTTTGGGTAATTAACCTCTAACAAAAGAAGTTTTTTAAATAAATAAAAATCTATCTGGAGATAAATTACTAAAAGTTGCAATCTAGCTTAGGCTATACGTAGCCTCTGCAATAAGTATTGGTTGTTCCAACACATTTCATGCCCCATATTCATTATTCCCGGTTACTACCCTATGGCATTGTTGTATTAATTGTCACAATTTCCTTAGGGCTAATATTGATGCTAGACCCCTGGTTAAGCATGAGTGGAACTCCTTTTCTACTGTTTTTTAGCGCTGTAATGGTGAGTGGCTGGTATGGTGGTTTGAAATCAGGGCTATTAGCAACCGGCTTGTGTGCGTTAGCGAGCAATTACTTCTTTCTCCCCCCAGTTTATAATCTGAGTTCTGACTTCTCCAATTTTGTCAGAATTGGGTTGTTTGCATTACAAGGATTGCTCTTTAGTATCTTATGTGAGGCATTAAGGACTGCTAAAAAACAGGCTGATGCGAATCTACAACACCTGAGAGTTAGTGAGGAGCGATTTCGATTAGCCTTAAGCAGTTCAGATATTTTGCTTTTTCAGCAGGATTGTGATTTGCGATATCAATGGATTCATAATCCTCAAGGTCTAGAAAGTGCTGAGGAAATGTTAGGTAAATCTGATGATGAATTATTTCCAGCCTCAGTAGCAGAGCAATTAAAAGTTATTAAACTAAAAGTAATAGAGACTGGTATTGCAACCCGCGAAGAAGTTTATTTAACAACTTGTAAAGAAGACCGTTACTATGATTTGCTAGTTGAACCGTTAAGGGACGCAAATAATAGCATTCAGGGTATTACTTGTACAGGTATGAATATTACCCAGCGCAAGCAAGCAGAACTAGAAAAAGCCAGATTGAATCAGGAACTTCAGCAAGCTATTCAGCAAAAAGACGAATCTCTGGCGTTACTCAATGCTTGGCTTACTAGTTCACCAGTGGCGCTGGCTTTTCTTGATACTGAACTTCGCTTCATTCATGTTAATCAAGCCCTAACCGCCGTTAGTCGTGTACCGCAAAGTCAACATATTGGTCGCACTTTTCGGGAAGTACTACCGGAATGGGCAGCACAAATTGAGCCTGTTTTTCAGCAAGTGATGGAATCTAGACAGCCCTTGCTTGACCAAGAAGTGAGCGGTGAAACCTATGGCCCTGGGGTGTATTGTTATGCTCTTGTCAGCTATTATCCGGTGTGTTTGCCCGATGGGCGGTTGTTGGGAGTGGGCATTAGTTCAACTGATATTACTCAACTCAAACAAACTGAGCAAGCATTACGGGAAAACGAAGCGAAGTTTCGCAGTGTGGTTGAGTCCAATATGATTGGTATTGGCTTCTGGGATAGAGACGGTAGGATCACAGAGGCTAACGATGCCTTGCTGAATATGGTGGGTTATTCTCGTGAAGAATTACTTGCCGGAACACTTCGCTGGCAAGACTTAACTCCTACAGAGTACTTAATACTCGATGACCAAGCACTGGCTCAATTTCAAGACAGCCCCTTTTGCACACCCTTCGAGAAAGACTATATCCGTAAAGACGGCTCACGCTTCCCGATTTTGATCGGTGCTAGCCATTTTGAAGGGACTGTAAATCGAGGAGCTTTCTTTGTTGTCGATATTACAGAGCGCAAGCAGGCTGAAGAAAGACTCCGCTACATCGCCCAAATTAGTAGTTTACTCTCTACTTCCCTTGATTATGAAGAAACTTTAGAACAGATCGCCAAAATCTCAGTTCCCCAACTGGCTGATTGGTGTAGCGTTGATATTTTAAATGAAGATGGTTCCATTCGTCGTCTACCTATTGCCCATGCAGACCCATCCAAAGGGGAGTTGGCGCGTAAACTTCAGGAGTATGCAACAGATTACAAGGGTGTACGTGCAATTACTAGAGTATTACAAACCGGGCAACCAGAATTAATTTCAGAAGTATCTGACTCGCTATTAGTAGGGACTACTCAGAATCACGAACACTTAGAACTTGTTCGGCAATTGGGAATGAAGTCTGTGATGATTGTGCCGTTAATTGCCCAAGGGCGAGTACTCGGCTGCATCAGCTTTGTTAGTGCCGAATCAAACCGTCGCTACGATCGCACGGACTTAACTTTAGCCACAGATATTACCCATCGTGCTGCCTTAGCAGTGGAAAATGCCCGACTTTATCGAGATATCAACCAGGCTTTAATCCATTATGCCGAATCTCTATCTCTTTTGGATGCGCTGCTGGAAGCAGCTCCTGTTGCCGTCTGCTTTTTAGATCGGGAACTGCGATATCTCCGAATTAATCAAGTTTTCGCTGATATTAACGGTTTGACCATCGAAGAACATCTAGGACGCAAATTTAGGGAAGTTTTGCCAGCGATGGCAACTGAGTTTGAGCGACAGTTACAGCGCGTGTTAGATACTGGAGAACCCCAGCTAAATGTAGAAATGAGCGGTGAGACAAGGGGACAACCCAAAAGTTACGGTTACTGGCTAGGCAACTATTACCCAGTTAACAATGCAATGGGTGAAACGGTAGGAATTGGGATTATTTTGGCAGATGTGACAGCAGCAAAGCAAACAGAAGTAGCCTTGCGGGAAAGCGAAGAAAGGTTTCGGGCAATGTTCAACCAAGCAGCTGTCGGTATTACTCTCGTAGCCTTGGATGGAAAATTTCTGCAAATTAATCCGGCTGTGTGCGAAATTACTGGGTATAGCCATGAAGAGTTAATTCAAATGAATTTTCAGGAAATTGCCCATCCTGACGATTTAGAAGTTGATTGGGAAAATACTCGGCGAGTTTTGGCACAAGAAATTAATGGTTATTCCCTAGAGAAGCGCTACATCCGCAAAGATGGTTCGATAGTTTGGGTAAACTTAACTTCCTCAGCAGTTTGGGATGCTAAGGGAGTTCCAAAGTATGCATTAGGCATTATTGAGGATATTAGTGAACGTAAACAGGTTGAAACTACACAAAACTTTTTAGTCGAAGCCAGCACCTTACTAGCTGCGTCTTTAGATTATGAAATTGCCTTAAAAAATGTGGCAAATTTGGCAGTTCCAACCTTAGCCGACTGGTGTATTGTAGACGTTTTTCAGCCAGATTGGTCAAGTAAACAAATTGCGATCGCCATTGCCGATCCCACAAAACAAAATACTTTAGACGAAATCCGACGGCGTTATCGACCCAAAACCAGAACCAAACAGCTTGTGCGGCAGCTAAAGCTAGGAATATCTGCCTTTTACTCGGAATTATCTAACTCTAATCTTTTAGAGATGGCTGAAGACGACGAACATCTGCAATTGCTGCAAAGTCTGGGTATTCGTTCTCTAATGGTAATTCCAGTTCGTTCTCGTGGGCAATTATTTGGAGCAATCTCTTTCTTTACAGCCGAGTCGGGTAGGCACTACCAACAAATAGACTTAGCTTTAGCAGAGGATATTGCTCGACGGGCGGCGATCGCCATCGATAACGCTAGACTGTATCAAGAAACTCAACAGGCAAAACAGGCAGCCGAAAGGTCTGTCAATCGCACGGTACTTTTACAAAGAATAACTGCTGCCCTCTCCGAAGCCCTAACTCCCCAACAAGTGGCTGATGTGGTAGTCAACCAAGGAATTTCCGCCTTGGAAGGCACTGGTGGTTCCGTTGTCTTACTTGACCAACTCGGTAGTGACCTAAAAATTGTGCAAGCAATTGGCTATCCACAATCGCTTATAGACACCTGGGCAAGTTTTCCGATCACAGGATCTAACCAAATAGCAGAAACAGTCAGAACTGGGCAGCCGATTTTTGTAGAAAATTTAGCAGCGATGATTGCGAGATATCCGAGTTTAGCAGATATTGTGACTCTCACCGGCAATAATGCCTGGGCTTCCATTCCCTTGATCGCAGAAGGCAAAGTAATTGGGGCATTGGGATTAAGTTTTACCAATGTTCAAATATTTAATGAAGAAGACCGGGGATTTATGTTGACACTGGGACAACAATGTGGTCAAGCCATCGCTCGCGCTCAACTTTATGAAGCTGAAAAGATTGCCAGGGCACAAGCCGAGACAGCCAACCGCATTAAGGATGAATTTCTCGCTGTCCTTTCTCATGAACTCCGAACTCCCTTGAATCCGATTTTAGGGTGGGCAAAGTTACTCAGAACCCGTAAGTTCGACGAAGCCACTAAAATCCGGGCATTGGAAACAATTGAGCGCAATGCCAAGTTACAAACTCAACTGATTGGAGATTTGCTTGATGTTTCGCGGATTTTACAAGGTAAAGTTAGGTTAAATCTTTATGCAGTGGATTTGAAAGTAGCGATCGCAGCTGCATTAGAAACGGTGCGTTTAGCAGCAGAAGCCAAATCAATTCAAATTCAAACGGTATTAAGTAATGATATCGGCAAAGTTCTCGGCGATAGCGATCGCTTGCAACAAGTGATGTGGAATCTCCTCTCCAATGCCGTTAAATTCACACCCACAGAGGGACTTGTAGAAGTACGTTTACAGCAAGTTGGGTTAGATGCCCAAATTCAGGTAGTTGATACAGGTAAAGGAATCAACCCGGAATTTTTGCCCTACGTTTTTGATTACTTCCGACAAGCAGATGCTAAGACAACCAGAGTATTTGGCGGACTAGGATTAGGACTGGCAATTGTCCGCCATCTAGTAGAACTTCATGGTGGTACAGTTCAGGCAGAGAGTCTCGGAGAAGGACAAGGGGCTACCTTTACAGTCAGCCTACCTTTGCTGAAAAATTCTGAGTTGCGAATCAGCAGTGGTGAGGCTTCTCAACCAGAACTTAGTAACGACGACACATTACTTGCAGGAGTGCAAATCTTGCTTGTGGACGATCAAGCTGATGTGCGAGAGTTTTTTAGCTTTGCCCTAGAACAATATGGCGCGACTGTGACGACAGTTGAATCAGCAGCCGAAGCACTGGAAACATTAGCGCAATCAAAGCCAGATATTTTGTTAAGCGATATTGGAATGCCCTTAATGGATGGCTATATGTTGGTGCGCGAGGTGAGAAAATTACCGCCAGAGCAAGGCGGGCAAATTCCGGCGATCGCCTTGACAGCTTATGCTGGAGAAATGAATTATAACCAAGCAATGGCCGCCGGATTTCAAAAACACCTACCGAAACCCGTTGATCCTGTAGATTTAGCCACAGCGATCGTTAATCTTATTAAGTAGGTCGGCGCAATTAAAGTTAACTGGCTAAGGCTGTCATTGGTCATTGGTCATTTGTCATTAGTAAGGGTTTTAAGCTTATTTATGTTTTGTAACATACTTGAGTTTTTTCGCACCAACGTACTTAAGCATGATTAAACCAATTCGCAACTCCCTTTGTATTTTGTATTTCAATCAAGTTCGGGTGATTACTTACTAAACCCGAAGAACCCCACCCCGCCAAAGCTACGCTTTGTCTCCCCTCCCCGCTTGCGGGGAGGGGATTAAGGGAAGCCAATGCGGTCTTCTCCCTTGGCGCTAGCCTCTCCCTTTGGGAGAAGGGGAGACGCACTCGCGTTGGCGGTAGCCTGCGGCAAGCCGTTCGCGTAGCGTCTCGTAGAGAAGCGTCTACGTTAAAAAAATTGACTTTAGCAAAGAGTTTTAGCCTTAACTGAACTGTATTGAGACCTAACCCCCAGCCCCTTCCCTACGAGGGAAGGGGAGCCAATCTTCAAAGCCCCTCTCCGCCTCGGAGAGGGGTTTGGGGAGAGGTCGCTTCTAAGCTCTAACTTTCAACCTTTTAGGTACAATTGCCGATAGATTTTCTGCACTATTGATGATTACGGTTGCACTTTCTGTGATTTACAGATGAAATTGCGCCTTCATCAACTTTTAGTTTCTACCTTTGAAAGAGTTTAGCCATTCTTGAACTTGCTCTCGTGCAATATCGCGTCCCCCAAGACCAAAGGCTAGGGCGATGGCAACTGCGATCGCACCTAGTAAAAGTCCGAAGGCTAAATTCACAATATCACTGGCAACTCCAATCTGTTGCAGTGCCATTGCAGAGACTAAGGCAATGATGGCAATCCTCGCCACCTGACCCAAAATCTGGGCTTGGCGATCGCCGGAACTGGTAATGATGTTAAAAGCCAGATTTGCCAGGAATAAGCCAATGGCAAATATGACCAATCCTGCCAAAATTCGCCCGAATATGATCACAATACCAGACACCAATGCCGTCAAGGCTGGAATATTCAAGATATTCACCGCCGCCACCGTGGCAAACAGCATGATCCCCACTAAGGCAACAATACCTGCAATTTCCGATGGAGTGCGGGTTGAAATTGGGGGTGTTGGTTCTGTGGAAATTACGATTCGTTTGCTGGGTGTTGTTAGACCCAGGATGGTGAAAATGTTATTAAAGCCTAAATTGGTGAGGATACTTGTAACCAAATCCCCAACAAACCGCCCGATGAAAAAGGCAACAATCAAAATTGCAGCAGCTGTAAAGATGGCAGGTAGAGCGTTGAGAACCTGTTGCAGCATTGCGATCGCCGGTACAGATATCGCATCAATTCGCAACGCATTCAGCGCGGCGATCGCCACAGGAATCAAAATCAAAACATAGACAATTGTGCCGATAATACTCGATAGAGGTTGCACCCCCGCAGTTGCAGATAATCCCAACCGACTACCTAAATGATCGATACCAGTTGTCGCCAACAAGTTCGTCACAATCCGCCGCACCACATTAGCGATAAACCAGCCAACTGCGCCAATTAATATCGCCGCTAAAATGTTCGGCAGAATTAGCAGAACTTGTGTAATTAGAGCTTGTACTGGTTGTAGAGCCTCCCTGAGTCCAAGAGTATCTAAAACTGGGGCCAGAAACAGTAAAAATATAAACCAATACAGAGCATTGCCAATGGTCTCACTCACAGACAGCTGATTCAGGCTGGGTGGGCTGTCTTGTGCATCTGGATTCAAACGCTCATCCAGATGAAATGCTTGTAATGAGCGCACAGTGATCATCTTCACAATGGTCGCCAAAAGCCAAGCGGTTCCCAAAAGGATTCCTGCACCAACCAACTTGGGCAAAAAGCCAATAAGCTGATCGAGAAAATTATTCAGAGGTCGAGAAGCTACCTCCAGATCCAATGTCTGTAAAACAGCTACCGCCGTCAACAGGATAATGCTCCAAAAGACCAAGCTGGAGATTAATTTCTCCACTTGGGGAACATCTTGACGACCCGTTATCCCTGCCGCAATGCGGTTATCGATGTTTGTGCGATTGAGGATTCCTCGGGTCACGGCCGCTGCGATCGCTGCAATTAGCCAACCTACTAACAAAATTGCCACTGCCCCCAGCAGACGGGGTGTAAACAGAATCAACTGTTGAACAATCCCTTGTACATCAGCGATTCCTTGATTAACTGCTGGTTGCAGGGTGGGCGATTGTGCCAAAAATGGCTGTATTGTCGTAGACAAATCAACTCCTATCACCTGGGTTATCCCTTGCCAAGTTGTGTTCATGGTTTTCGGTAATTAAACTCAAATATTCACCGGAAACACTGAATCAGTGTTTTGCCTATCAATTTACCAGTAAAGACATACCTCTATGGCATTGATAAGCTAATCGTCATTGATTTTTCCAGAATGATTCGCTTGTAGTCAGGGCTGAAGCCCTGGTTTTATGCAACTTACAGCAGAAATCATCTATTTTGTTCCACATCTGTCGTAGTAGGGGCCTTGCGCCCATAGGTATCAACTTAACGTCAAACCCCTCTCAAACTCTCATTTCTCCGTGACCTCTGCGTCCTCTGTGGTTCGTTTGACCTTACTTGTACGTAAGTCCTGGGAATGATATTGAGTCCACTCACTGACCATCACGATCCGCGTCACCCCACCCCGGTTTTGTCTAAAGCCAAAACCTCCCCTCCCCGTGAACGGGGAGGGGATTGAGGGGAGGGGTAAAATGACTCTGGAATCAGCGTCTCTTTCCACTCCCTATTTTGCCGAATTTTGGGTTATTCTAATTGCAGCAACAGCACCAAAAATGTGGAATGTCCCAAGTTTTGGAACAATCGATTGAAATTAATGCTACAGCTACGGTGGTGGAGCGCTGTATTAGCGATTTAACCCTCATGCACCGTTGGCTCAACCCCATCCTGCGTTGCGAACCTGTGGGCGAAGCTTGGAGTACGGATATCGGCAGTGAAAGTCGTTTTATCATTCAAATTCCTTTACTAAAACCCACGTTGAATAGCGTAGTTGTAGAACGACAACCCGGTTTGGTAGTCTGGGAATTTCAGGGATTTTTTCAAGGGCGCGATCGCTGGGAATGCCAGCCAACAGAAAAAGGAACGCGCTTACTGAACCGTTTTGAGTTCAATATTCCTAACCCCTTAGTTAGTTGGGGTTTCAACACCTTTGCCGCCTCTTGGACAAAAGAAGATATGCAAGCCCAACTGCGCCGCCTCAAACTAGTAGCACAAGAACAACATAATTCGTAATAAGTAGAGCGACGCAAATAAAGCTAACTGGCTAAGGCTGTCATTTGTCATTTGTCATTTGTCATTTGTCATTTGTCCTTGGTCATTTATAAGGGTTTAAGGTGTATTTACGTTTTGTAATATAATTTGGTTTATTCTTGCCGAATTACTTACCTTGACTGCCTTCGCTGCTCTAAAAAACTTACCTAAACTTGGTTAGACCTAGTTTAGTGTTCTTTTCCTGCTTCGTCCTAGATAGTTGGCTTTAGATTTTTTCGCACCAACGTACTTAGCATTTTTTCTACCTTTTGCTGTTTCAGGTAAATGAAAAAACGAACCGCATTCGCGTTAGGGCGTGTTTTCAAACCTTTCTTTAAGCACCTCAGTCTTTGGAGATCCCCCCAATCCCCCGATAGATTGGGGGGATTTTAGAGTTTCTTTTTCCCCCTTTTTAGGGGGGTTAGGGGGGATCTTCGAGTTTGAAAACACGCCTTAGCGGGGTTAAGTTTGGGAGGCTTTGGTGTGAGAAAAATACTTTTGAAACATCCTCTTAGAGGTTGTTTTAAAAGTATTGGGCGATTGGAAATCGTTACTACACAAACTCTCGTCCACCTCTGAGTGGTGGAAAATAAAACTTGTATGATCGTTGTTAAAGTTCCTTTTTCGCAATATTATGAGCGAATTACAGACTCAACTAGTAACTGATACCTGGATAGCAGCAACTTGGGATAAATATATCCAAATAATTGAAAATCCTGCCTATGAAAAAGCCAAAGGCTACTATCACAATGGACACATGAGGATTGAAATGCCACCACTCGGTCATGATCACGCCTGCGACAACACAATTATTGCCTTTGCTGTTAACCTTTTTTGCACAATCAAAGGCATCCTCGCCAAAGGCTTAACTAACTGTACCTATCGGAGAACAGGCTTTAATGAAGCTCAACCTGATGTGTCTTACTATCTTAGCGACAATGCTGATATCATTCCTTATGGAACTTCAATCATTAATCTAGACATATATCCAGCACCAACTTTAGTCATAGAAGTTGCTAATACTTCCCTTGCTGATGATCAAGGTGAAAAACGACTTTTGTACGAAGATTTAGGAGTCAAAGAATACTGGATTTTAAATGTCCAGAATGCGCAAGTTATGGCTTTCGCTATTGAAAACCAAGGTAGTAGGAGGATTACAGAATCTCAGGTATTACCAGGATTAGCAATTTCTTTATTAAACGATGCATTACGCCGAAGTCGTCAAATGAATCAAAGTCAAGTTGGTGCTTGGTTATTAACCCAATTTCAGCAATAGACATCTCCAAAAAAGAATGTAGAGACGTAGCACTGCTACGTCTCTAGAAGCACTGCTACGTCTCTAGAAGCACTGCTACGTCTCTAGAAGCACTGCTACGTCTCTACAAGGGTTCTGGGTAACGCATATTTAATTGTCGAGGTATTGCCAATTGTGTTGACTTGCGCCTTGCCGCACTAGTGGCTAAAGTCACCCATTCAGGTGAAGGCATACAGGCAAAGAATACCTATTATGAAGGAACATTAAGCAACTATGAAGCTAATTATGCGTCTAGTTGTTGGTGTATTAATAAAAATTTAATCCCAAAATTTTAACAACTCCGCATTTTTGCAATTGCCCTCTAAGTATTTATGTCTGCTCAATCAAGCTTAATTAACAGGAACCCCACCCCCAGCCCCTCCCCGCAAGTAAGGAGGGGAGCAAAAGCGCTGCTTTGGCCGGGGTGGAGTACTTTTAGTATGGGCAATTTTACGCACATAATTATATAACTACAGGCTACTCCCAGAAAGCAAGATTCATAGGCTTTTAGATATGGCTACGCACATAGAAATTCCTGTTATTGGCAAAGTTAAGTATCCATTACGCTGGCTGATGGGGCTGATAGCAGGGGGTGTCTTGGTTGTGGGTACAGCAACAACTTACACCCTAGTAAATCAAGGGAGAAACAAAGAAGACATTGCTCAATTAACTGTGCCAGTGACAGCGCAAAACGTTACTTTGCGGATTACAGCTAGTGGCAAAGTCGTGCCAGTTCAGAGCGTAAATATTAGTCCGAAGAACCCCGGAGTGCTGTCACAATTATATGTGGAACAAGGCGATCGCATTCAACAAGGGCAAATCCTCGCTCGCATGGATAGTGCCAGCATTGAGGCTCAAAGGAGTCAGTATCGTGCTAACTTAGCCCAAAGTCAAGCACAACTAGCCGAAGCCCTTGCTGGTAGTCGTCCTCAAGAAATCGCTCAATCAAAGGCCCGGTTAGCACAAGCTCAAGCCCAGCTAGCCGCAGCCCAGGCTGGTAATCGTCCCCAAGAAATTGCTCAATCTCAATCGCAAGTGGATGCAGCTCAAGCAAGGGTAAATTACACCAGTGAACAGGTAAAACGTTACCAATTTTTATATAAACAGGGAGCAGAGAAAAAACAATTATTTGATCAAGCCCTCAGCGAAGACAAAAGTGCTAGAGCCAATTTAGAAGAAGCTAAAAAACGATTGTCCTTAGTTCAAAGTGGCACCAGGGCTGAGGAAATCGACCAACGCCAAGCAGCTGTGAATGAAGCACGAGCAGCATTAGTTCTGTTAGAAGATGGCACCCGTTCGGAAGAAATTGTGCAGCGTCAAGCAGCAGTTGCAGCAGCTGAAGCTCAGTTGAAGGGTGTACAAGTGCAGTTAGATGAGACGATTATTCGCGCTCCTCTTTCGGGAATTGTCACCCAAAAATATGCTGATCCCGGCGCCTTTGTGACACCGACAACCTCTGCTTCTAGTAGTGCATCGGCAACTTCCAGTTCAATTGTCGCCGTAGCAAGGGGTTTAGAAATATTAGCTCAAGTTCCCGAAGCCGATATTGGCAGAATTAAACCGAGACAGCAGGTGGAAATTGTCGCTGATGCCTATCCCGATCAAGTTTTTAAAGGTCATGTGCGCCTGATTGCTCCAGAAGCAGTGGTGGAACAAGGTGTAACATCCTTCCAGGTGCGGGTTGCTCTGGATACTGGTATAGATAAACTACGTTCTGGCTTAAATGTGGATCTGACTTTTTTAGGCGATCGCGTTAATAATGCCTTAGTACTACCAACGGTGTCAATTGTCACCGAAAAGGGGAGAACTGGCGTACTTGTACCAGATGCCAACAATAAACCCCAGTTCCGCGAAATTACAGTTGGGGCACAAATCCAAGACCAAACTCAGATTTTAGGGGGAGTTAAAGAAGGCGATCGCATATTTGTTAACCCACCCAAAGACTACAAAATTGAAAAGGCTAAGGAACAAAATGAGTAGGTCGGCACAATTAAAGCTAATTGGTTAAGGCTGTCATTGGTCATTTGTCATTTGTCATTGGTAAGGGTTTTAAGCTTATTTACGTTTTGTAATATACTTTGATTTTTCGCGCCAACTTACTTAGTTCGTAAGACATGAATTTTTTAGAAAGCATGAACATGGCGGGGAAAACCCTGCTGTCAAATAAGCTGCGTAGCGCCCTCACCATGCTGGGTATAGTTATTGGCAACGCCTCGGTGATTGCGATGATTGGTATTGGTGAAGGTGGGCAAAAGTACGTGAATAAACAGTTGGAGTCATTAGGGCCAAATGTGCTATTTGTGATTCCAGGTAATCGAGAAACTCAGCGTATCTCCTTTGAAGTGCCAAAAACTTTGGTATTACAAGATGCCGATGCGATCGCCTCTCAGGTGCCAACAGTAGTAGGGGTTGCACCAGAGTTAAATAGAAGACAGGTAGTTACGTACCGCAACAGAAACACTGATGTCAATATTATTGGTACAACTTCCAGTTTCCTATCAGTGCGGGATTTTGAAACTGCTAAAGGCCGATTTTTCTCTGAGGTAGACATTAAACGAAGTAACCAAGTCGTTGTATTAGGTGGAGACTTGGCAGAAAAACTATTTGGTAATAGTAACCCGCTCGGTCAGCAATTACGAATCGGAAACACTAGCTTTCAAGTGATTGGGACGTTAACACCCAAAGGTTCCAGCGTGGGAGCAGATTATGATGAAGCTGCTTTAATACCGATTACCACTTCAGCAAACCGACTTGTGGGAAAGAATTCTCCCTATGGTATCGCCTTAGATTATCTCGTTGCTGCCGCTCGTGATTCAGAGAGTGTGGATGCAGCAGAGTTTCAAATTACGAATTTGCTGCGTCTACGACACAAAATTAACGGTGAAGATGACTTTACCATTCGCACCCAGAAAGATGCCTTGCAAACCGTTGGTCAAATTACAGGTGCATTGACAATTATGCTAGCAGCGATCGCCGGGATATCTCTGTTTGTTGGCGGCATTGGCATCATGAATATTATGCTAGTCTCCGTCACCGAACGCACCCAAGAAATTGGATTAAGGAAAGCGATCGGGGCAACTGAGCAAGATATTTTGCTACAATTCATCATTGAGGCAGTAATAGTTTCCGCAGCTGGCGGTTTAGTTGGGACTGGGGTTGGGATCAGTGGCATTCTGTTAGTGGGAGCCTTGACTCCTTTAGAAGCGAGTCTTTCTCCTGTAGCGATTAGTATGGCAGTTGGTGTCTCTGGTGGTATTGGTTTATTCTTTGGCGTTGTTCCTGCACGTCGCGCCGCTAAACTCGACCCAATCGTGGCCTTAAGAAGTGCTTAAGTAGGTTGGCGCAACTAAAGTTAACTGGCTAAGGCTGTCATTTGTCATTAGTAAAGGTTTTAAGCTTATTTACGTTTCGTAACATACTTGACTTTTTCGCACCAACGTGGATGATACAATATTTCATAAATTCGTAGCGAATTCTCTTTGCGTTCCTTTGCGCTTCCCTTTGCGCCCCTACCCTGCGGGAAGGCGAAGCGCCTATGCGTTTAAATTTCAACCCTCAATTCCCCACGATTTTATGCAAAGCTGTACTTAGTTAGGACTTACGCAAAAGTAAGGTCAAACGAACCACGGAGGACGCAGAGTCCACAGAGGAATGAGAGTTTAAGAGGGTTTTTGCGTAAGTTCTATTAGTAAAGCTTTGCGTCAAAAACTAGCATTACTTTTTGAATTTTACCTTGTAGAGCAATTCATCTTTAATCCGGTTGAGAATTGAAGTTTCATCCAGGTTTGCCAAAATCCGATTAATTACTGCTTTCGGCCCATCAGGCCCCCAAGTCGCGCCATTGGCTAAATAAACTTTGGTAACTTGTCCAATACCGTAAGAAGAAACACCAGCGACTCCCGCTTGGGTGATTGCAACTGATATATAAGGGCCGAGGGTAGCACCTGCGGTAGCTGTTGCAGAGATCCCAAGTAAAGTTTTCAATCCACTCAAGCCCAAATTTGCCAACAATTCACTAGCAGCGATACCGCCCATACTCAGGGCAATTTTTTGGAGTAATTGTACAGCCCCAGCTTCAGTCATGGAGAAGCCGTAGAGTTTAGATAAACCCAAAATAAGAGCAATATCAATAACCACACTACTGAGAATATCTACCACAGTTACGGGATTGAGTGCGATCGCTAATGCCTTAGTCATCACAGCCTTCCAAATTAACTGATTGGCATTCTGTTCCCGAATCATCACTTTTCGCTCAACCAATTGCTCATTTACAACATCGGCATAAAGCATACTATTAAGAGCAACCAAGGCTTTACCCTCACGGTGCAAAATTTCCAATATTTTCAGCTTCAGTTCCTCAACTTGGGCATTCCCTGTACGCAACTGTATCCCCCTAGTACCATCAGGGCGACGAATTGCCGTCTTCACCAATGGCGATGCCGCAGCCATGACAATTTCTAGAGGTGTGAGTAATTCCCGCACCCTTTCATCCCGGATTTTGTGATAAATTGCCATCCGG
Source organism: Nostoc sp. CHAB 5836 (assembly GCF_020829445.1). GTDB lineage: Bacteria > Cyanobacteriota > Cyanobacteriia > Cyanobacteriales > Nostocaceae > Nostoc. The sequence goes on along the minus strand of NZ_JAIVFV010000005.1, from coordinate 38,081 downwards.
TCTGCTTCTGGATACTGGTCTACTTTGTTAAACACCAGAATGATTGGTTTACCTGCTTCCCGCAACTGAGAAAGGGCCATGTATTCTAGCTTCGTCATGTCGCTAGATATCACAAACAGAATCAAATCTGCCTGTTTGGCAATCTGTTCAGCTAATGCCGCACGGGTTGCACCATCTACTTCGTCTAACCCAGGAGTGTCAATTAATTCCACCTGGGATTGACCTACACCAGGGAGAGTGACTCGCAAAGCACGTTCAGTTTCCCCAATTGCCTCCTCACTAATACTCCAATTAACTGTTTGCGCAGCACGGGTGACACCATGCAAGGGCCCAGTTTCAAATACTGTTTGCCCAACCAAAGCATTAAGTAGCGAAGACTTCCCACGTCCCACCATCCCAAAAGCCGCAATCTGCACCACCATCCGGTCTAACTTTCCCAGCATGGTTTCCAACTCAGCAATTTCCGTCTCCAACCCGGTTTTTTCTTGGGGGGTGAGGTCAAGATTAGCTACCAAGTTTCGCAACGCTGTTTGTGCTTGTTTATAGTTCAGTTCTGTTTGAATGTCTTCAAAACTGAATATAGCACTATCCAGTTCTTCCTCCCAACTGAGAGAATTTGCGTCAGTGTTAGCGGAATCGCTTTGATGAGGTTCAGGCATGGGCAATGTCGAAGTCATATTAATTTTAGATTTTAGATTTTAGATTTTAGATTTTAGATATACCCCGTTTACTATCCTAGTTATTTTTAGAAGCGGTTTGGCGAGATGAGGCTACAAAGGACACAAGGGCAATAAGTATGCCCCACGCCCAATACCTATAGCGGTTCTCAATTGCATGGAATACAGACCTAACCCCCAGCCCCTTAAGAGCAAGGGAAGGGGAGTAATATTCAAAGCCTCTCTCCTAAAAGGAGAGAGGAATGGAAGTGAGGTCAAACTGTATTGCATCCAAGCGAGAACCGCTATAATCTCCAACTCATAGACTAATGGGTAATAAAAAAAGCCTATTCATGGGATGAAACCCAAGCGATATTAAATTATGTCAAAAATAGTTGTCCTCACTGGTTTAATTTTCTCAAATTTAAATTTATGACTGGATGCAGAACTGGTGAAGCAATAGCTTTTATGTGGTGCGATGTCGAATGGGATAAAGAACGAATTTTAATTCGTAGAACCTATGACCGATTAACTAAAAAATTCTACCCCTTAAAAAACGACAAAACTTATAAAGGTGAAGAGGTAAGAAAGTTTCCTATGTTTAAAGACGGGGAATTGTGGAACTTTTTAAAATCTATTCCACAAAGTCAACAAAATGAAGTAATTTTTAAATCAAAAATTGGCAGGGTAATTAACTCAGCAACCTTTGGTAATTCTTGGCGCGGACAAAATTCTTTGTCGATACAATGTAAAGGCATTATTCCAACACTAATAGAACAAGGTAAACTCACTAAATACCTGTCCCCATACAACACACGTCACACGTTTATTACTCATGCTGTTTACGATTTAGGTATTGATGAAAAATTTGTTTCAAAATGATGTCGTCATCAAATAGAAGTATCAAACAAGCATTACCAAGATGTAGCCGTTTTCGCAGGGAAAATCAACCCTGAAATACCACAGCAGCAATCAGAAATTCACCTACTAAAGGAACAGTTACGGCAACAGCAAGAACTGATTAACAAGCTACTTCAAAGTAAGGACGAATAACCCTTATAACCTGAAATACTCTAAGTAATAGTTGAAGGAAGTCAAAACCTTGAAAATAATGCCCCAAAATATTATTATTGCATAGTTTTACCATAAACTGAAAAATGCATCTAAATAACGCTTTAGGATCTTGACTAAATTACCTGTGCGGAAAATTGTTATTGCCGGCAACTGGAAAATGTACAAAACCCAGGCAGAGACCCAGGAGTTTTTACAAGGATTTCTGCCTCACTTAGAGGAAACCCCTCAAGGACGAGAAGTGATATTGTGTCCTCCTTTCACTGATTTAAGTGTTTTGTCCAAGACTTTACACGGTAGCCTCATCCAACTGGGGGCGCAAAATATCCATTGGGAAGAATATGGAGCCTATACGGGTGAGATTTCTGGCCCAATGCTGACAGAAAGTGGTGTGCGCTTTGTGATTGTCGGTCATAGCGAACGACGGCAATACTTCGGTGAAACCGACTCTACCGTTAATCTGCGCCTCCGAACTGCTCAAAGGTTTGGCTTAACGCCAATTCTCTGCGTTGGCGAAACTAAACAACAACGAGATGCGGGAGAAACTGAATCACTGATTACTCTCCAACTCGATAAAGGCTTGGTAGATATTGATCAGAATAATTTGGTGATTGCCTACGAACCAATTTGGGCCATTGGTACTGGTGATACCTGTGAAGTAGCGGAGGCGAATCGGATAATTGGCTTAATTCGTAGCCAGTTGACTAATCAGAATGTATCAATTCAATATGGCGGCTCAGTTAAGCCGAATAATATTGATGAGATTATGGCCCAACCAGAAATTGATGGTGTTTTAGTGGGAGGAGCAAGTCTAGAACCTGAGAGTTTCGCTCGGATTGTGAATTTTCAGTGATGTGCCTTTTTCTCGTTCCCATGCAGGGCATGGGAATGACTCTAGGCGAGCTACCGCCTCATATCACAATACAGTTCAGTTAAGGCTAAAACTCTTTGCCAAAGTCAATTTTTTTAACGAACCGCCAAGGACGCCAAGGACGCAAAGAAAGAGAAGAAAGAGAACAAAGAGAACAAAGAAATGCTTAACTGAACTGTATTGCCTTATATCATGTCCCGTTAATCAAGCTGAATAAAAAATGTTCGTTCGTAGTCAGGACTTTAGTCCTGGTTTAGGGGACTGAAGTCCCCACTACAACTTAAATAGCAATGTAGATTTATGTCAAGTAACTTGATAATTCGAGAACGCCGTTTCGAGTGGGGACAGCGAACTTATTTGATGGGCATTTTGAATGTCACGCCTGATAGCTTTAGTGATGGGGGTGAGTTTAACACTACCTCTGCGGCTTTAGTACAGGCGCAAGCACTGGTAGCTGCTGGTGCTGACATTATCGATGTCGGCGGTCAATCAACTCGACCAGGGGCAAAGCAAATAACTTTGGCGGAGGAACTTGATCGGGTAATATCGGTGTTACAGGTGCTAAGACCAGAAATTTCAGTCCCGATTTCTGTAGATACAACTCGTGCGGCTGTGGCCAGGGCATCTGTAGAAGCTGGAGCAGATATTATTAATGATATTTCTGGCGGCACCTTTGACTCAGAAATGTTGCCAACAGTGGCAGATTTAGGTGTGCCGATGATTTTAATGCACATCAGGGGAACACCACAGACAATGGAACAACAGACTGATTATCAAGATTTACTCACAGAAATTTATAGTTTTTTGGCTCGGCAAATTGGAGTAGCAACTGCTGCGGGCATTGACCTGAGTAAAATTATTATTGATCCTGGTATTGGCTTTGCTAAAAACTATGAGCAAAATTTAGAAATTTTTCGCCACTTGCGATCGCTCACAACACTCAACTGTCCTATCTTGGTAGGAGCATCTCGTAAAAGTTTCATTGGTCGCATTTTAAATCAGCCAAATCCCAAAGCACGAGTTTGGGGAACGGCAGCAGCTTGTTGTGCTGCTATTTTTAATGGCGCTGATATCCTCCGAGTTCACGATGTTCAAGAAATGCGCGATGTTTCCCTAGTAGCTGATGCACTATTTAGACAAACAGCACAGTGTGGCTAATAATTCTTCGATTTTATAGAGCAAGCAGGTTCTAGATTTATCTAAGTAGGTCGGCGTAATTAAAGCTAACTGGCTAAGGCTGTCATTTGTCATTTGTCATTTGTCATTGGTCATTTGTCATTGGTCATTGGTCACTTGTACTGAGCGAAGTCGAAGTATTGGTTATTAGTAAGGGTTTTAAGTTTATTTACGTTTCGTAACATACTTGGGTTTTTTCACACGAACGTACTTATGGGGTCAATCCAAAATCTAAAATCCCAAATCACAAATTGTTTGACTCTTAAGTATTACCATTTTCAGATTTTTTGCCGTTACCTTCTGTAACTGTTGACTCTGCAATCAATTCCTGAAACATTTCAGTTGAGTTGGCTGGGTCTACAAAGACAATTTTGGCATTATTGCTCTCGCCAAGTTTTTGGCTGGCATCTACGTAATCTTGAGCCACAAGATACCGCAGAATATCCCTGCTTTCAGGATTGGAACGTAGAGCTTGAGAAATTATCTCCACTGATTTCATAGTTCCTTCTGCTTTTTTAATCGCAGCTTCCTTCTGTCCTTGTGCTTCGGTAATCAGCGCCCGTTTTTTGATTTCAGCCGCTTGCTCCTCTTCCCTTGACTTCCGTACACTCTCAGGTAGGGTAATTCTTTGAAGGTCTAACCGGAGAATCTCAACTCCCCAATCTCCCGTTATATCATTCAACTGGTCGATGATAGCTGAATGCATCTCCGCTCTGGAGACATTGGTCTGCTCGAGGGTGTTCTGGGCAACGATTTCCCGGAGCGTGGTTGTAGTCACCTGTGTCAGTGCCCCTTGGAGATCCTCAATAGCATAAAAGCTTTTCTCAAAATCTGTAATGCGCCAGTACACAATAGCATCCACTTCCACATAAATATTATCTTGGGTGATCACATTTTGAGGTTTGATGTCTAAAAACTGCTCTCGTGTGGTATCTTCCATCACAATCTGATCGATCAAGGGAACAATAAAATTTAGCCCAGGCTTAAGTTTCCGATGATACCGCCCCAAGCGTTCAACTAGGGCTTCATTACCTTGATTAATCAGTTTTGCAGAACCCAAGGCATAACCTATAAGCACTAAAACTATAAAAATGATTGTTGGTTCCATATATACTCCTATTCAGCTTTTGGGAGAATTTAGTGTCAAGGATATGCTAATAGCTTGTCATATCTTTGAGTTTAATGTTTTGAGTCTCTAATTTTATCAACACTAGCAGCGATGTCTGATGTCGAGTCGCTGCCCATCTTCTACATATTCTGTAAATAGAAGTGTTTTGCGGAATGCGATCGCTATTAAAGCACCTTGATAAAATGCTGGCAAGGACTAATTTATGTAATTAATATTACTTGTACTGATAGCTGCCTGCAGCCGGAAAGTGTATTTAGTATATTCACGTAAATTAAATTAATCTAAGGTAAGATTTAGTGGAACTTGAAAAATTCCAGTATCAGGGTGGGGTAGTTCAGGACTCAGAATTATTAATGGCGCGGCTATTACAAACATTCATCGCCTTTTCAACTCCCTGCTTGAGGCTTAGTTCAATACACTCAACCACGAACTGAAGTACAAGAGACATCTGCTGATTTTCGGCAGCCGAAAATCGCCCCAGCACATGGGAGATAGTATCAGAATCATCGTTATTAGCTGCACCTTTGGGTTTACCAATACCGATGCGCAAACGGGGAAAGTTTTGGGTACTAAGATGTGCGATCGCACTTTTCATGCCGTTATGTCCCCCAGCCGAACCAGACAAACGCAAACGAGTTTTTCCCAAGGGCAAATCCATATCGTCATAAATCACCAGCACTGATTCCGGCGGCAATTTATACCAACTTGTCACCGCTTGTATTGACTGTCCTGAGCGATTCATATAAGTCAACGGCTTCAGCAAGCGAATCTTACCTCCACCTAAAGCCATACCCTCGCCATACTCACCCTGAAACTTGCGGTTTTCTGCCAAGGAAATGCGCCAAGAACGGGAGAGAGTTTCTAGAGCAGCAAAGCCGATATTATGGCGTGTTTGGTCGTACTTGCTTTCTGGATTACCCAACCCAACAATTAGTTGTGGAATCACCAAAGCTGGTTGCTTAAGAGCTTCTGTCATTTTGCCTATAGTCAATTGATATGCATCACTCTTCTAGCACTTTGTCAAGCTAGTTTTGAGTGTTTGTAGTAAGCACTTCAGCGCTTAAAAATCCAGCACTAAAGTCCTTACTACAAACTTAGTCACGCCTCGTAACTAATGAGACAGACCACTAGCTAGGTTGGGAAGAGCTAGCCGTATCCTGCTCAGATTTAGCAGGGTAGATTTGCTTAGGTTCCAATTCAGCGGTAGTCTTGACAACTTCTTCTAACTGTTCTGCTTCTTTTTGAAACTCGTTTTGAAAATCCTTGGAAGCTTCTTGGAAACTACGAATTGTTTTGCCTACACTCCGACCAATCTCTGGTAGCTTCTTGGGGCCAAAGATTAACAGCGCCACTACCATAATTACAGCCATTTCCGGCAGACCGATACCAAATATATTCATTTTTGTCTCCTATAAACTCTAAAACCACTACATAGACTCAGATAATTATTTATTATTATTCGCCCCTCTGCTCTAATGTATTAAACCAAGTTTCTAAATCTGCGTAGTTTACCGCCGTAGACATCGCCAAAAAATCTAACAAAGCTTCACCGAGATTTTCTAATTGCTCCTTCTCGTATTTTAACCCCGCGAAGATTTGAGGCGGAAATTTCTAGTCGTTCTCTTGGCTCAAGTTGATTCACTCGTTCCACCACTTGTTGGTGTCAATTTAACGTATAAACCATGTCCCACAAGGAACTGAAGTTCCTTGCTAATAACGAAAGTCTACTGAAGTAGACTAAATATCCCCAATAATCTTTAGTCTACTTCAGTAGACTTTAGCTAAAAGCCAAAGAACTTTAGTTCAAGGCGGGTGATGTAGGCAAATGACCAATGACCAATGACCAATGACAGCCTTAGCCACTTAGCTTTAATTGCGCCGACCCACTTAGTAGGAAATCGCAGCTAACAAAAAAACCCGGATGAACCGGGTGTAACTTAAGTTGTTATCCAAACTTGATAGCTGCTGTGTATCCGTTAGCGACCTAAACTCCGCCAATCGACTACCACATCCTGAACCAACAGTGATTTATTGTAAAGTTGCAGAATAATCAGCAAAAACACGAAAAATAGCAAAATAAAAACAGCCATCACAGGGGTAGTACCCCAACCTGGAGCCACTTTCCCATACTCAGAGTTAAGTGGTTTCAGGATATCTCCCAACCTAGTCCTTTGTGCCATAGTTCACCTAAGATTACTTGCCAAAGCTTTTTTTAATCTTCTGTAATATTCTATAAGAATAGCACTCATAATCTATCCCTCAATTATGGAACCCGCAATAGTTCTTAGCATTTCTATGGCTGCCGTAGTAGTTGCCATCACTGGACTCTCGATTTATACCTCCTTTGGGCCTCCTAGCAAGCAATTGAACGATCCGTTTGATGACCACGAAGATTAAAGGAGTTTGGAGTTAGGAGTTTGGAGTTAGGAGTTTGGAGTTCGTAGTAAGGACTTTAGTCCTGGATTTTTAAGCACTGAAGTGCTTACTACGAACAATACTTAGCCGGGATTAATCGCTGGTATCACCTTGAAACTGGCGATTTTCCAAGGCTGTATTGTCAAGATTTGTTGCCCAGATGAGAATTCAGTAGTAGAGGAACGCTCTAACAAATCTACTCTATCTCCTAGATTCAACCTTAAATCACTTTGCAAAGATAACTCGGCTGTTTCTCCATGACATTCATAACACCGTAGAATTAACTGCTGTGGGTCATCTTCAGATGGTTTCAAGGCCATCAATATTAAATTTTCAGCTGATAAATCTAGGAACGTCATCCCCAGCCCCTCTTTGCTACCAAAGAGGGGATAATTTTTCTGTGGGTTTTGATTAACGGGATTCAATATCACTTGCAACGGTATATTCAATTCATAGCCTCGCCGTACCGTATGAGCTGATTCCCAGCTATCAGGATGAGGATATAAGGTATAGGTGAACTCGTGAAAACCTTTATCAGCCTCTGAATCTGGCCAATTAGGACTGCGTAGCAGTGTCAAGCAAAGTTGATTTGGTTTGCTGTCGTAACCGTATTTACAATCATTCAGCAAACTGACACCATAATGATTTTGGATTGTGTCTTCTGCTGTCAAATCAGCCCAACGCAAAGCGGGAACTTCCCATTTTGCTTGTTCTGCGGGGGTTTGCGGTTTAGTTGGGCGGCGAATCGCGCCACAGGGAATTTCATAGGTAGCAAAGTCTGCTTCAATATTCAGAGGAAAAGCAGCTTTCACTAATACATGATTTTCTTGCCAATTAGCGGTAGTCGCTATGTTCAGCAGAGGTGAACCAGCTTGGAGAATATAGTCTTGGCAAAATTCCGATTCGCCCAACTGACGCACCACGCGCACACGACTTTGCACTGGGCCTTGTTCTAACCACTGAATAGATTGAAGATTTGTTGCGGGTAAGGGATGTTGGGCGTAATTGGGGTCTATATTCCAAGCATCCCAATATTGACCACTGTCTTTAAAAGCTTGCAGTTGATTCCCCGCCCCACTCAAAACTTCTCGTTGATAAGTTTTGTCAAAAACACTTGATAAATCTCCCGTATCAGGATCTATAACAACTCGCAAGAATTCATTTTCTAAAATCCAGTCTGGGAGGAGTGAGGGGGATGAGGGGGATGAGGGGGATGAGGGGGAAAGCCAAAATATGCGGTAGCCTACGGGTGGAATTTCCGGGGCGAAAAATAGTAGTGTTGATGGTTGAGATAATTGGGAGACAAGCTGCTTTCCACAAGCATCGTAAATCTGCCATTTCTGGGTAGCTGTTGGGGGCGTGGGTAAGGCTACAGAGACTACTTCAGAACGCTGCCAATTGAGAGAATTGAAAACGAAAATAGGTAAACTATTGGGTTTTAGTGGTTCTGATCGGGTAATGTGAGATGCGATCGCTAAAAGTGATTCCTGTAATATCCTCGTTCCCACTTGTTCCACTTGCTGCCACTGGGGCAACGCATCCAGATAAACTTGGGTAATTGAAGAACCAGGTAAAATATCGTGAAACTGTTGAAATAACACTAGCTTCCAAGCTGCTTCAATTTCTGCTTTGGGATATGTCACACCACAGCTGACAGTTGCCAAGGTAGCAAATAGTTCAGCTTGATATAATAAATTTTCACAACGACGATTCCAGCGTTTCTGATCTGCGTGAGTAGTGTAGCAGCCGCGATGGAATTCTAAGTATAGTTCATCATTCCAAGTAGGAAATCGGGGGGATGAGGGGGATGAGGGGGATGAGGGGGGTAGGGGAGAATCATAACTCCTAACTCCTAACTCCTCACTCCTAACTCCTAACTCCTCACTCCTAACTCCTAACTCCTCACTCCTAACTCCTAACTCCTGACTCCCAACTCCTAACTCCTGACTCCTAACTCCTAACTCCTGACTCCCAACTCCTAACTCCTCACTCCTAACTCCTGATTGAATTTGCTGTAAATACTTTTCAGCCGTAGTGAATTCTAAGTCTGGGAAGAAAGGTGATTTTTGCCAGCGTTGGGCGGTTTCTAACATATCACGGGTGGGGCCGCCGCCGTGGTTGCCGACACCGGGAAGCCAGAGAGATTCTGGTAAACCAGTTTGGGTTTGCCATTCAAGAGCATAGGATGCCATCTTAACTGGGTCAATGCTTTCACCGATGGGTGCAGACATGAAACTAAAGACTTCGCTACCATCAGGCGATCGCCACCAAAAAGCTCCATAATCAAACTTAGTAGTATCATTCCACCGCAACTTCTGCGTCACAAAAGACTCAATTCCAGCATTAGCGAAAAACTGCGGTAAAGTTGCACAGAAACCAAAAGAGTCTGGAACCCATACCAGAGTTGAAAGCTTGCCAAATTTCTCCTGAATGTAGCGCTGACCATACAATAGCTGACGGACTATTGATTCACCAGCAATTAAGTTGAGTTCCGGTTCCACCCACATTCCGCCCACAACTTCCCAACGTCCAGCAGCCACCTGTTTTTGAATCGCCCCAAACAAATCCGGGCGATGTTCCTCAATCCAAGCATAAAGTGCGGGAGTCGAATGACAAAAAATTAACTCAGGAAAATCTTCTTGCAACTCTAGAACCGACTCAAAAGTTTTTTGTGCCGCATTCCAAGTTTCACTCACAGACCATAACCATGCTAAATCTAAATGAGCATGACCCAACAAGAAAATTTTAGATTTTAGATCCCCCCAACCCCCTTTCAAAAGGGGGGCTAAGATGTCGGATTGAATTAGGTTTTGGCGTAGAGATAAAAACGATCTTACTAACTCTCCCTTCTCTTCCTCCGTGTCCTCTGCGCCTCCGTGGTTCGTAACCTCCCCCACCATCGCCGCCAAAACATCCAACCTCTCCGGCGCAAACCTTTGCAAATAAAGTTGCACCACAGCTAACTCATCAGCCACAAAACCCGGATCGGGATTATGATCAACAGTAGACTCATAAACTAGGAGCGATCGCACTAAAGCACCATCACAATGTCCCGGACTCACTAACCGCAAAGCCACAATAAACTCTTCCCCTGGCGTCACCCCCTGACTAAAAAGCACTCTCGGCGAACAATCAAATAAATCACCCTCCAGCAGTAACTCCCCATTTAGATAAATCTCAGCAGAATCAGCCCACCAAACCAGCGCCAGTCGCAAAGATAACCCAGCTAAGGGATAACCCTGTAAATCTTGGGGAACCAGCAATTTTTGCACAAGCCATAGCACTTTTTTCCCGCCTGTCCAAGCAATATGTTCTTTAGCATTCAACTCAACAGGTTGCCAATAAGACAAATCAGCAGCCATAACATCAGTAATAATCAGGTCAGATTCCTGGTATCGCCAAGTAGACTGAAGATTAACTTGACAAAAAGAGCGCAATTGCTCAATAGCTTGTGAGATCAATTTGGTCTGGAATTGAGAGACAGTCGGGGTCATATTTTCGCTAAGATGAGGTGTTGGTCGTTTTGATTGTTTGGCGCGAGTCTCACAACTGAACAAGACTTGAACTAAAAAATTACTACTATGTCTTCTGGTTCCTCTGGTCGTTATCAAAGCAGACTATTTAACTTTGTCCACCAGCAATCTCGGCGGGTGACACAACAGTGGGAACACACCTTCCGGCATTTGCAAGTCGCGACTAAGTGGGGTGTGGGGGTATTACTCTACCCAGTGTATCTACTGTTTCAGTCATCGGAATCATCTGGAAAAACGCTACACACCAAAGAACCAGAAACTAGATTAAAGTTACAACCAAATGATACCGATTTCCAGCCGAAAGTTCTCCCAAATGTTGATAGCCCCATTCAAAATATACTAGAGGCACTCAATTATTTGTCATTTGATGAACCCGCCTCTACTCCTGTGAAAACAGTTGAACCTTTCAATCCCTTAGCGCTATTAGGAGTTTTTCGGTCGAAATTAGTTGATAATAACTCTACAAATAACCCTAATCTTACTCAATCATCAAATATTACAGAGAATCAAGTCAGAAGTCTCAACCCTTCACACTTGCAAAATGCACTTCAACACCATCTTCCAATAGTAGGGGGAATTGCCACAAATTTGATGAATCGGAATTTAGTACTGGTTACTGCCGATAATGAAATTCTAGATATCTTAACACCTCAGCAGCAGATAAAATTAGAAGACCAAATTATTAACGAAGTTGCTAAATACTGGCAGTCTTGGCCGTTGATTATAGCTAAAAAAGAAACGCACTTATTACCACAAATTGACCGATTCTTAGTAAAACTTACTGCCGTAAATCCAGCTAAAATTTCAGTTTTAGCTGAAGGAATACCAAAAGATTTACTTAATACAGATAGATTATTAGCATTTCTAGATATAGCTGTTGCGAAGTTGGAATCAAATGCTTTAGTCCCCGTACAAGAACGTAGCCAGGAAATTGCCCAAGTTGCCCAAACTCATTTAAATATATTTCTTTATGGTAAAGACCAATTAGCTGCTAGGGGAAAAATTGTCACCACTGCTGATAGTTTGGAAACTTATACACTGAACCTTCAGGCTTTGATTGAGTCCGCGCTTAATTATTTTTTTGGTGCTGGCAATAGAAAAAGACTTGAGCCAACAATTAGTGATCAGATATTGTCAGGCAAACTATTATCATCAGTCCTTAGAAAAGCCTTGTCCAAAACTCCTCTGTTGGAGAACCAAGACTTAACAAATGATCCTTGGCTAACATGGAATGATTTATTTGGTGACACCAAAACCGTTGCTGACAAGCCAGTTACGCTTTCTAAAAGGACAAATCCTGCTTTCGGCTCAAGTTTATCAGTGGGGCATTTTTCACAAAAGAATTTGAGTGTAAAACAACCTCAAGTCAAATCTGGCTTGGTACAAAGGAAACAACCAACTAGTAATGTCGCCTCAATTCAAAAAATAGCTGGAAAAATTGCTTCTGCAAAACAAACCCGAACCAGCATTTCCCAAACTAAAAGCGGGAGTCCTAAGGGGGAAATTTTGCAACAGCAGTTTCAAAAAAGCAGTCAAGTTGAGGCACAGCCAGACTGGATCGAAACCAAAGCAACTTCAACTGGCTATGAGAAGCATCCTTTAGAGCAACTTTTGGAATGGCTTGATTATATTATGCTTTGGCTAGAAGAGAGATTTGTAAATATTTTTCAGTCATTGCGGCAGCTATGGCAGGGGAAATAAGATTAATTCGTAATTCGTAATTCGTAATTCGTAATTAAGTTTTGTGTTAGCGTAGCGGTAGCGAGTCTGCGTTCGCGTAGCGTCTCGTAGAGAGCGTCCGGGAATTTAGACCCCGACCCAAAACTTGCTTATTTTTTGAACCGAGGGATTTAAACCCACGGTACTCGGTTAAAAAAACTGACTTTGGCAAAGAGTTTTAGCCTTAACTGAACTGTATTGGACTATAACCTTTTCTCAGTCGTCTTTAGACCAATACGCTTGGGTTAGCGTCAAAAACCTTGTATTGCGTAGGTTGGGTTGAGGAACGAAACCCAACCGAAGAGCGGGGTTTGTTGGGTTTCACGACCTTCAACCCAACCTACAATTATCTGTATTGGACTATAACCTTTTCTCAGTCGTCTTTAGACGACTTTCGCTATTAGACTCAGAATTCATTCTGAGGCGGGCTAGATGAGAATGAAATAGCCCTGGATTTAACTAGTCCCGTGGGTTTAAGTCCAAAATAATGAAAAAAGGAACCGCATTCGCGCAGCGTCTCGTAAGAGAAGGACGCAAAGGAATAAGAGTTTCAAAGAGTTATTGCGTAAGTCCTAGAATGATTTAGCACTGCTATATCAAGTTGAGTTAGAGTTTCCTAGTTCTTAGAGCAAAGCGCCACCACAACTAGAACCACATCCAGCAGTACAACCATAGCAATAAGCAGCAGTTTGTACCTCACTAATCAAGTCTAAACTGCCAGCTTCTAACAATTTGCCAACTGTCAAGGTTTCACCATTGCGAGTTTTTGCAGGTAAATTCATCATTTGGTTAAAGTCACAATCATATACATTTCCCAGATAGTCAATTGAAAGTTCATCTCGACACATTAAATGTTCAACTGTGCTGGGATTAAAATGCAACTCTAAAAACTGCAAATAGCTGGTGTACAGTTTTTTTCGCTCTAAATGCATTTTAGTTCTACCAACTGGTAGATTGGTAATGGTGAAGAGGTTGTTAAATACAATATCAAAATGTTCTTGTAAGAACATTTTGTAATCTTGTTCTAGGTTGGTCTGTTCGGGAGCTAGGGAAAATTTTTCGCCGATGGGCAACTTGGGATTAAATATCAAGTCCAAAATTAAATTTTGGTCTTGACCATAGCCCAGTTGGTTAAGCCACTGCAAAGCTTTGACTGAACTATCAAAAACACCACTACCGCGCATTTTATCAACATTCTCTGCTAGATAACAGGGTAGGGAAGCGACAACTCTTACTTGGTGTTTAGCAAAGTATTCTGGTAAATCACCAAATCCATCTTCAAAATAAATAGTCAAATTAGACCGGACAATCACTTCTTTACCAGTTGCTTTTGCTGCTTCTACCAATGGCTTAAATCCATAATTCATTTCTGGTGCGCCACCAGTCAAATCCACAATTTTAATTTCGGAAAATTTATGGATTAGCGAAATCAATTGTTCGCAAATTTCCGGAGAAAGTTCTTCTGTACGTTTTGGACCGGCTTCGACATGACAGTGTGTACAGGCAAGGTTACAACGCTTACCTAGATTAATTTGTAAGACAGTGATTCCTTTTTTTGTCAAAGGTGAACTGAGTTTGTGGTTGAAGGGTGTGACTGCTGTATCTAGTAAAACTTTTGGTTTAGTTTGCATTATTTACTACTCCTTAAAAATCGCACAAATATATTCATTTTTTCTAACCTTGCAATAATCTATAAATGATTCCACTAATAATTGCAGCAGTTGGTATAGTTAAAATCCACGATAGTAGGATCTGATAAAAAACACACATATTGGCTTTTTTGCTAATCAATCCCACACCAAAAATAGAAGCAACTGAAACATAAGTGGTAGAAACAGTCAGCCCAAACCGAGTAGCAGCAATGACCAGAAGTCCGGTGATTATATTTGCTGATAACCCTTGGGTATGATTCATTGAGGTAATCTTTTCACTCATAGTAACAGCAACTTTTTGGGAGTTGAGTAAACCGCCAAGTGCCATTGCGATCGCAATGGTGATCATTCCTCCCTGAATCGAAAAATACTCAATAATTAGAATGAGTGAAACAATCTTAGGAGTGTTATTTAATCCTCTAGCAAAACTGACAATTCCAGCGCTGAGAAAATGGCAAGTATCAATCATTTTATGATTGACTGGTAACTGCCATTTGGAATTAATATAGCCAGATAAGCTGTAAATTCCTGCTGCCAAGGGAATAGCAATAATTGGACTGAGTAATAGAGGTAAAATAAAGGAAGTTGCCAAAGTTGCAAAATTAACTTGAAGTCCGATCGCAACTAATCCAGCGCCAACAGTAGCACCTGTCAAACTGTGAGTTGTGGAAATGGGAAGCCCCATCAAGGTGGCGATGAGTACAGTTAAACCAGCAGCGATCGCTACTGCTATATGAAACTCTGGAGCATTGGCGATCGCATCAGGTAACAGTCCTTTGCCAGAGAAGTTTTTCATTAGTGTTCCTGCTAACAAAGTCGCAGTTACAGCACCAGCAAAAGTTGTAAAAGTTGCCCACAAAATTGCTGTTTGATAGCTGCTAGTTCGGCTACCAAACAACGTTGCTACACCTTTAAAGTTGTCATTTGCACCATTGGAATATGCTAAAAAAAGCGTAGCTAAAAATAGACTAATTAACAACATTTTGGAGTTTATAGAGAATAACTCAGAATGGAATTAGTTAAATATTCAAGTTGTGCATTTCTTCTCCAGTGGCAGACAATTATTCTAAATTCTGACTCCTGACATCTCAATTCTTTTTTAAGAGATTAACAGCAACCACCACCGCTATAGTGCCAAGTTGACTTGGTAATAATAATTTCTGCTGGCTTGATAGCCGCAAGTTGAGCAGCAGTTTTATCACACACTGCTGCGGGAATACCTAGCTGAAGTAAATGACCTGCTGAATCGTCAAAGAATGGTTCTGAACCAGCATAAATTGCTGTTTTCCCAGTAAATATACAAGCACCATCTTCTGGAATAGCAACTTTAAAGGAAACAGAATCCAGACTTTCTAAAAGTAGATTTTCTTCTAAATTATAAGTTTGGGTATCTAGTAGACGATAAGGACGACGGGCACGAATTTCAACTTGACCAAAGCCAGCATTTGTAATCCGTTGAGTATATTCTTCATAGGTGAGTGCGCCTGATAAACACATGGCTCTGAGTCGTTCATCTTGTTGAAGATGTGCTGGAATTTGACTAGTGGCAATTGGATCGCTCATTTGCAAGCGTCCACCTGGCTTTAATACGCGATAGGCTTCTTTTAAAGCACGAGTTAAATCTTCTGGCTCAAAGATGTTGAAAAGGCAATTTTGCGCCACGATATCGACAGTAGCATCAGCAACGGGTAAGTTAAAAGCATCCCCTTCGCGGATTTCTACAAAGCTGATGTCAAACCAGGAGTTTTCTTGAGCAGCAATTTTCAGATTGCGTGCAGCTGCTTCCCGCATAGCCCCAACCGGTTCAACAGCAATTACAGCACTTACATGGCGGGAAAAATAAGCGAATTGCAACGCTTCTAAACCGCCACCAACGCCGACATACAACACAGTAGGTTGGTTTCCTAGTTCGGTGGGGTGAACAGTAGTGCCACAACCATAGTTCATTTCCTGCATTGGCAAAGGAATTTTCAAACCTGGTAGTTGCAGGGGCGTACTTTGCACACAACAAAGTCCAACTTGTGGAGTTTGGGCAACTTCGCGGTAGAATTGCGCTGCTGTTTCTAGATAAGTCATGCAGTTTTGGATTTTATGATGATGACAGCTTTGTGCATCCTAGTATAATTAACTATGAATTGGATGAGTTTTTGCTGAGATTGCCAAAAACTCCAAATTTTGCTAAGATAGAAAAATTTGGGATTTTACCGTTATTTGAGACTGGAAGGGGGATGAGGGGGATGAGGGAGAATGCTCAATGTCCCATTCTAAGTTTAATCACGCAATGTGTAGCCAACACCGTTCACAGTCTGAATGAGGCATTTTTCGTTATTGGCTTCAAGTTTCAGACGTAGGTAGTAAATGTAAGCTTCAATGATGTTGGCATCACTCATGAAGTCGTAACCCCAGACTTCTTCTAAAATGCGATCGCAGGTAATTATCTGTCGCGGATGGGTCAATAAATATTCTAGTAAATCAAATTCCTTACCAGTTAACTCAATTAACCGTTGATCTCGGTACACTTGTCGGGTACGACGATTTAAACTCAAGTCTTCAAATTCTAAAACCTCAGCCACATCTGCTTGCTGGCTTTTTCGCAGGCGAGTGGCGACTCTGGCTAATAATTCATCAACACTGAAGGGTTTAACGAGGTAATCATCAGCACCAGCGTCTAAGCCTACAATGCGATCGCTCACTTCATCTTTGACGGTTAATAAGATTATCGGCACTTTATCAACAATACTTCGCAGGCGGCGGCAAATTTCCAACCCCGATAAACCAGGCAACATCCAGTCTAAAATTACTAAATCCAGATGCAACTCACGCGCTGCCATGAGTGCAGTTAATCCATCGTAGGCAACACTGACTTGATAGCCTTCATAATTCAATTCCAATTCAACAAATCGTGCCAGTTTGACTTCATCTTCAACCAGTAAGATGTGCGTCATGATGATGTTAATGATTTCAGCAGGGGTACGTTAAGTAATAATCCGGTCTGGAAACGCTTAGTGAGGTGTGAGCTACTTAATAGCTAAACATCTAACTTAAGCGTAAGTTAGCTTAGTATAAACCTAAGTAAGTAACAATCGTCAGTCTGCAATTACCAATGGCTGCTTGATCAAAGAACGATCCAACTGGCTTAGGGCTTACGCAATAACTGTCTGAAGCTTTTATTCCTTTGTGTACTTTGCGTCCAACTCTTACGAGACGCACTCGCGTTTGCGGTTCGTTTTTTCATTATTTTGCGTAAGTCCTAAGTAAGTCGGTGAAAATAAATCAAACTATGTGACGAAACGCAACCAGGCTTGAAACCCTTACCAAGGACGAATGACAAAGGACAAATGACAGCCATCACCAGTTATCTTTAATTGCGCCGACCTACTTATGGCTATTAGCAATAGGCTGTGATATCTTCACCGCATTCATCGGCAAGATAACAGAGTGCTTTAAAACGCAAACCAACCACTTCCTCGTATAGAGGATTTAATTTACACATCGGAGGAATGTGAAATAGCTTCCGACCAAACAGCGTGATGTCTCGCTCGAAGGGACATTGAGCAGGAATAATTTTGCACAGGAAATGAGCCAATTTGGAGTTATGAATTTCTATCGTTTCCAAGCACTCGCGGACTGGGTACAGTAGATCGTCGTGTAACCTGACTTGAATAAAGCTTGTCATAATTTTTAACCTTGATAATTTCAAACTAGATTGAGTTTGTTGTATTTGAACCTCTATAAATAGATACGGTTCAGTTCTATAGTTTTATGCACTAATCGCTCGTTCTTTGGTTCTTTACAGAAATAGAATGAGTCTCTATCCACACTTAGTACAATATTTCCAGGTGCCGTACACGAGAGCGATAACGCACCCGACAATTTAAGGTTTACTTTATAATTGGTCTCTAAGAGTTTCAGAGACTTATTGCGTAAGTCCTAACACTATTAACTACACATTCAAGTGCTATAGTTCCCGATGATTTTTCAAAGAGAGTAGTATTGCCTCTTAACTAACCTTACAAAAGCCCAGTCTCATAACCAATTCAGGATCGCTATAGTTAACTTGTGTTGTTAATCAACTTCTTGGAGGCGCAGCTAAACTTACCCTCAAAAAGCAACAAGCTTCAGGGAAGCTGCGAAAAATCATGACTGATGACTTTTTCAGTAATAAAAAGCTACTTTTTGACCTATGGGCGCCAAGTTACGACTGGCTCTTTCCTTCAGTGTTTTATCGAACCGTTCACAAACGCTTGCTGGAGTACGTCGATTTACCAGAGCGAGCAAATGTACTTGATATTGGCTGTGGTACTGGTCGCTTACTTGAGCGCCTTGCAACTCAGTTTCCCGACTTGCGAGCTACCGGATTGGATTTATCTGCGAATATGTTGCGGGTAGCAAGACAGAGCAACCGCCACCGTCCACGTTTAATTTATATCGAGGGCAAAGCTGAGTCTCTTCCCTTTGCTGATGGTCAATATGATGCTATTTTCAGCACTATTAGCTTCTTGCACTATTTGGAACCTAAACAGGTGCTTAGTGAGATAGCACGGGTACTTTCTCCCAGTGGACGCTTCTACTTGGTTGACATTACTTCTAAAAAAGAGACAGAACCTCAACTATTGCCAGTTTCTCCCCGTGGAATTAGACTCTATAGCCCTAATCAACGTCAACTTCTTGGCTCCTCTGCTGGGCTATTGTGTTTGAATCACCACTATTTACTAGGGCCAGTCTTGCTAACGATTTTTGCTAAACAATACTTCCGATAGAGGAGCAAATCAGTCATAACTAGATTCTAGATAGATGTACTTAAACCCCCAATTTTCCTAAGATAATCTCAAGAATAAATGATTGGGAATGTAATCATGGCTGAACAACAAAAATCTAATAATCAAGAAACTACCGCTACTGCTTCTGGTGGCTACCAAACCCCCATCGACGAAAGTATCCGCAAAACTGGCGATGCTGAAAAGAGTGATGCTAAACCCAGTGCTACTCCAGAAGCACCAGGAGAGGATTCTATCGCAGGTAGCCCCAATCAAGGAACTGAGTCACGTTAATTGGCTTGAATTTTCCCAAGTTTTAATCATCTCGTGGTTCTCTTGTTGTAACTCTAATATAGTAAGTTTTGAGTGGATATATGGTGTAATAGCCTCAACTTTCCACTCTTTTTTTGTGTCATCAGCTGCATGAACACTACGTAAGTGCCTTAGCGTAGCTTACCGCAGGTATCCCAATCCAAAACCCCAATGCATCTAGAGCGCCGGTCAAGTTTAAATTGACGGGAAGTAAGTTGGTAGTAAGGACTTCAGTCCTTATTTTCTAAGCACTAAAGTGCTTACTACAAACCCTCAAAATTAGCTTAGACATTGTACTAGCAGCATAAACATAGACAAGAATTTCCTGGTACAGCTATTGGTCTAGCTATCTGCAAAAAAATCATCCAGGGGCAGCATCTGGACTGAGTTTAAACTAGGCGTAAATCCTGATTCTACCTGATGGGAATTTGGGGTTGGACAAGTTTTATTAGCAAAATCACACTGATAAATATAGGGTTCTTGCCAACTCAAGGGAATTTCTAATAAGTCTCGTGCCCCTGTCATGCCTTGCCCAATAAATAGCAACAAAGCAATGCAGTTTAAAATTGTATGGGCGGTGCGCCAGCGATTGGACTTATCTTGATAAATATCTTGAACAATTGCTAATGAAAAAATCATCAGCAGTGCTGCGGTAATACCAATATAATAATGTGACCAATACCACTCATTGGTGCGGCGATATACTCCATCCTGACAGCCTAGAATTACCAAACCTGCACCAGTTAAGGTCGCAAAAGCTGCTCGCCACACCTTCTGCTTTGCCTGATAAAGAAATACTAAAGAGGCAACGGTTGCAGCAAATATTAACAGGATAAAAACAACTTGAAAAGGTGTTTTATTCCACAATTGATTTTTGATAATATTTTTGCCAATAGGGTAGCTTAATCCGATTAAAGTTAATCCAACAACTGCACTTGTGAGTCTTTCACCTAACTGCTTATGTTCTACACCCACCACTGGCGGAATTTTGCTTTTACTCCCGGCTAAAATTTGCAATCGGCGTTGGCGTGTTTGCCAAGCAAAATTAATCACTGTACCGATAAGTGGAAACACGAATATAATTGCGATCGCTGGATGTAAAAGACCAAGAAAATCTGTTATTTGCATACAACACCTTTCCATGAATCATTAAATTCATATCAAAGGAGAATATAAAGCATCCTATCATCACTTAAATTAATTTCAGATGAGAATCTGTTTAATATTTATTTTTGTTATTTTTAGCTAATTTTAATTAAGTACATATTTGAATATCTTAATAAAAGATTATAAGGCAATACAGTTCAGTTAAGGCTGAAACTCTTTTTTTACGAACCACAGAGGCGCAGAGAACACAGAGAGAAAAGAGAAGCAGGAAATGCTTAACCCAAGTGTATTGGATTATCAGGGTTCTAAATTGTATGGAATACAGACTACTTATAGGGAACATTGCTCTGCCCCTACACTACGATCATCTAGCAGATAAATTATTATTAGCAGCAATATTACCTTAGCGCGATTTAGGAGATTTAGCTAATTTCCATACCGAATAATAGTCATCATTATAAACAATATCTGTCTTGAATTTATATTTTTTTTCTATTGTTTCGCGCCAAGTCTCTGAAGGATTCAGTAAAAAGACATCAGTAAAGCCATCAGGGATTTTGGGAGTTTTTTGATGATTCACCAGCAGAAATCGCGCTTTTGGTTCCAAAAGATAGCTCAGAGAAAAAACATTCCCATAATTATTGCCCAAAGCATCACTAATCAAAAGTGGGTGGGTCGTTTGATTGATGATTTGGGCAACTTGTGGATTGCCATAGCTCATGCCCTTATTCCACCAAGTTTCTGCCTGGGAACTCACTTTAGAAGAAATCAGACCACAAATAATCACTAATGCCATAATTATGTGCCAAATGCTCCGGCGTGACACGCTGCTATTATATAGCTGCGTAGCCAGTAGGTAAGCAACAGTTACTTGGATTCCTAAATAAGATGGTATTAAATATGGTTCGGGAGATGATTGTATGCCTCTAGGAATTAAATTGGGTACTATTAGGGGTAGTGCTGGCACTACAATTAATATAATGATAAATAACCAAACTTTATAGTTAGTTGTTTGACAAAGAAAATAAATCGCATATCCTACCAAAGTTAAAAAAATTGGTGTAATTAAATAGCCCAGATAATTTTGTGAGCTAAGGTTTATATCAAAAAAAATCCGGCTTAACTGGATTAATAAAAATTGAAAGTTAGGTATAAAATCTGACTGTTTTGCTGTCTGATCGGCTGAAATCAAAAATTGAAAAAAGTCACCCATCATAACTGTTATCCAAGGCATGAAGGCTAAAAAACCTACCAGTGATGCTAGCAGATAAGTTCTGACAGTTTCAGTCAACTGAAATTTGGCAGTGATCATCACATAAATTGTGTGAGCAACTGCTACAAATGCACTCCAGAGAAATGTATACAGACTAATGGCTAAAGTTACTGCATAAATGCTCCAGATAGTGAATAAATCTGCTCGTTGTCGTTCTTTTGCTAGCTCATCTTTATTTTGTGATTCCAGCTGCATTGCTCGTAGTAAAGATGCACTGGATAGTAATATGGTGACTAACCAGAGAATATATTCTTGTGCTTCTTGGGCATATACTAGGTGAATTGGAGAAATTGCCATGAGTGCGATCGCTACACTCGGAACCGATAATGGCACATTAAATAATTCTCGGCATAACCAATAAGCACAAGGGAAAACCAGCAAACTGATCAAGGCGGATAAACTTCTAATGGCCGTCACCGAATTACCAAAGATTTCCATCCACAATCTGGCTACTATGTAATACAACGGTGGATGCTGAGAATCTTCTTTTGCCAAAGACATAATTGTGTCATTTAAGCTTTTTACTGAATTTGCACCTTGAAACTGGGCAAAACTTTCTTTACCAATGACACGATTCTTAAAAAGTTCCTCTTTTGCTTCATTAATTGTGTAACCAGAAATCCGCAAAGAGGCATAAGTTTCATCATGCCAGTAAACTTTGCCATCTAGGTTAGAAAAGCGGAACAATATACCCATCGCCAATAAAAAAATAATTAAAAATCGCAACCAACTCGGAGTAAATTTGAGATGGCGCATAAGTAATTTTCCCAATAATTTATCTAAAATAATCCAGTCAGATGGACTGATGAGGTGCGATCGCTAGAATTGTATCTGAGTTTGTTCATCAGAGATAACTAATACCGTTTCTTCGTGAAGCTGCATATATTTACCCTCCTGTAGTCCCGCCAAAGCATTGGGGGGTCTTATTATGTGCATCTTCATGCAGAATTGGGAATCGTATTAAGAATTTTTTCCTTATCTCTGATTCCTCTGTGCCTCTGCGGTTCGTTAAAAAATTTAAGTTTGACAAAAAGTTTTAACCTTAACTGAACCGTACTGGGATTTAGGCACTATACAAATAGCTCACATTATGCATTAATGTGTGGAAGCGTGATTGAAACAGTTCGTGAGAAAAGAACTGATAGAGAGCTTTTTTACTTTCTTGGATTAGAGGTAGAGTACTTTTATTATGGATATTAATTACTAAAAAATCTGGCAATAAGATACAAAATTTTCCTTTGATATACGCTATAAATGCAAGTCAGTTAAAAGACATAGGACTTACGCAATAACTCTCTAAAACCTTATTCCTTGAACCTCTCCCTCCCAGCCTCCCTCTCCAAAACGGAAAGGGAGGAGCAAGGAAAAATTAAGCTTTTTGCTCCCCTCTCCGCTTCGGAGACGGGCTAGGAGAGAGGTCAAATAAGACTTGTCAAACTCACGTTGAGTTAAAAGAATCAAAATCGGCGTAGAAAGCCCCCGGATGAATCCAGGGGCTTGGATAATTTTGATTGCGATGCTTGCAGTGGACGTAGCGATCGCCTACGCCATCGCAATCTGCGGTAAATGCACTCTCAAATACTAAATTAATTACGGTGATTATTGCTGTAGTGAACCCTTGTACCTGCCCAAAGCAACTTCTCCCGCAGCGTCTGATAGTACGAATTGTTCTCGCGCAAAATAATAAATTTAGCCCGACACTCTGCCATCCGCACATCAACGCGGTGTCCCGGCCAAATTGAAGTCCCCAAAACCCCATCTGTCCACAGTTTGGTACTCAAATCGTAATCCCCCAAAGGCCAAATACTCACCACAGAACCAGGGGGTAAAACCAGGGGGCGACTAGAAAGGCTCATTGCACAAATTGGAGTGATGGTAATTGCCTCCATACCATCATGCATGATTGGCCCATTGGCAGAAACGGTGTAACCAGTAGAACCTGTGGGAGTGGAAATAATCAACCCATCCCCAACGTACTGATCGACTACCTCACCATCGATTTCCATTTCCAGAATCGAGGTAATCATCCGATCAGCAGAAGCGGGTTTCACACAAAATTCATTCAAAGCCAGGTAACGCTCACTCACTGGTTCTAAATTAGACCCGTGACCCTCATACACAGCAGCTTGTAACATCATCCGTCGTTGGATAGCATAGCGATCCTCAAACAGCCGATCCCAAACTTTCTCCGTATCCTGAAACTCTTCCACCGACTCAGTTAAAAACCCCAGATGACCTCCCACATTCACTCCCAGAATAGGGATGCCAGCTGGGGCTAAATGTCTGGCACCAGTTAAAACAGTGCCATCGCCACCGAGTACCAAGGCGAGATCGATTGGTTGAGCCGCCGAAGCCAAAAAGACTGGATAAGGGTTGTCTTTCGGCCCGCTAGGCCCCATCAACACCTGGCACTCGCGACTTTCTAGTTGTTTAGCACAGATTTCTGCCCATTGTTTACTCCGGGCATCCCGCGCTTTATAAGCAATGATTACCTGCTTGAGTTGCACGCACAGTTACCACTTCAGGAGATTAAACTGCTCCATATCGACGGTATCACGGTTGCGATAAATGGCCAGCACGATCGCTAAACCCACCGCCGCCTCGGCTGCGGCCACAGTAATCACAAATACTGTGAAAACCTGACCCTTAATTAATGTTGAGTCGAGGAAGTTGGAAAATGCCATTAAATTCAGATTAACAGCATTGAGCAGTAACTCAATTGACATCAGCACCCGTACAGCGTTGCGGCTGGTAATTAATCCGTAGATGCCGATGCAGAATAAAGCTGCTGCTAGTAATAAAAAGTACTGGAGTTGCATGAATCTGAGTATCCCTCCTAAAAAAAATCTCGCTGTTTATCTGCGACTCATGTCGCAAATATTACTCTTTTGTTTCGCTAGTTGTTGATACTAGTTCTCTGGGGCGTTCTTGCAAAGTCAAAACAGTTTGCCCTAGTTTGGATGGTGTCAATAGGTCTGGCAAATACTCGCGGCGTGCCAAAATAATTGCTCCTACCATTGCTATCAGCAGCAAAATGGAAGCCAGTTCAAAAGGTAGTAAAAAGTCAGTGAAGAAATGCTCTCCAATTAAAACTATAGAACTTTCACCACCCACCACAGGAGCAGCTGAGTAAGCCCAAGGAGTAGCAAGTACCATCGTACTTAAAAGCCCAAACAATCCTATACTGACTATACCTGTTAATGCTTTCCGCACCCAAGAGTTGGGAAATGCTACAAAATTCTGCCGCTTGTTCACCAACATAATGGCAAACAAAATCAACACGTTAACCGCCCCAACGTAAATCAGTATTTGTGCAGCTGCAACAAAATCAGCATTTAGTAACAGGTAGATTCCCGCTATGCTGATGAACACACCCCCCAGCAAAAAGGCAGAATAGACGATGTTGGAGAACAGCACCACGCCAATAGCTGCCCCAATCATCATCACGCCCAGTATGCCAAGCGATACTAACTGTACTCCTTCTGCTAAATTCACTGTTTTTTGTCCTTAGTCATTGGTCGTTGGTCGTTGGTCATTGGTCATTGGTCATTGGTCATTGGTCATTGGTCATTGGTCATTGGTCATTGGTCATTGGTCATTGGTCATTGGTCATTATTCAAATAACAAAGGACAAATGACAATGGACAAATGACAAATGACATTTATTTTTCTGTAGTCATTATTCAAATAACAAATGACAATGGACAAATGACAAATGACATTTATTTTTCTGTTTTTTCTACCAGGTCTTCTGGACGCGCACCTGCACGCGGCGCATCTGCGGGTAGTCCGTGGGGTTCGAGGATGCCCTTGGGTAGGTAAACTAGTTCGCGCAGTGGTGTAACCATTGGGTCATCTGTTACCTTATAGGGCAGACGACCCAGCGCCACGCTGTCATAGTTCAATTCATGGCGATCGTAAGTGGCAAGTTCATACTCTTCTGTCATGGATAGACAGTTAGTGGGGCAAAATTCCACACAGTTACCACAAAAGATACAAACTCCAAAGTCAATGCTGTAGTGGTTGAGTTTTTTCTTTTTGCTGGCTTTGTCAAATTCCCAATCTACTACAGGCAGGTTAATTGGACAAACGCGAACACAAACTTCACAGGCGATGCACTTATCAAATTCAAAGTGAATTCTACCGCGAAACCGTTCGCCAGGAATGAGTTTCTCGTAAGGGTACTGTACGGTAATCGGTCGCCGCCGCATATGATCGAAGGTAACAGAAAGCCCCTGACCAATGTAACGCGCAGCTTGTACTGTTTCTTTGGCGTAATCACCAACTTGTTTCAGGAACTTTAGCATTTTTTGTCTCTCTTTTAAGGGGATAAAAGTTAGGAGTTAGGAGTGAGGAGTTAGGAGTTTGGAGTTTGGAGTTAGGAGTTTGGAGTTAGGAGTTTGGAGTTAATTAAAAACTCATAACTCATGACTTATAACTCCTTACTCCTCACTCTTTTAAGGGGATAAAAGTTAGGAGTGAGGAGTGAAGAATGAGGAGTTAATTAAAAACTCATAACTCATAACTCCTAACTCATAACTCATAACTCATAACTCCTAACTCCTAACTCTTAACTCTTAACTCTCTCATTACCCGCCGAAGGCGAAGGGAAAGGCTAGTTTTAGGGCGGCGGTTAATAGGAGATTAACCAAACCAACTGGCAACAAAAACTTCCAACCTAAATTTAACAGTTGGTCAATCCGTACCCGTGGCACTGTCCAGCGCAATAGGATGGCGACAAACACTAGTAAATAGGCTTTGAACACGGTCATGGTGATCCCCAAGGCCGCAGTTACTATCTGGAACACGGGATTTAGTTCACTGACTCCCAGCCAACCAGCGATGAGGTTGAGGGGAATGGGAAAGTCCCAACCGCCCAGGTAGAGAATTGCTACTAGTAAGGAAGAAAGGATCAAGTTAACGTAGGAACCCAGGTAGAAAAGACCGAATTTCATGCCTGAATATTCAGTCTGATACCCGGCGACGATTTCTTCTTCCGCTTCGGGTAAGTCAAAAGGTAATCGTTCGCATTCAGCTAAGGCGGCTATCCAAAAAATCAGGAAACCGATTGGTTGTCGCCAAATGTTCCAGCCCAGAATGCCGTAGCCAGACTGTTGATTGACAATATCAACGGTGTCGAGGCTGTTAGACATCATAGCGATCGCTAACACCGCCAACGCCAAAGGAATTTCATAACTAATAGATTGCGCTGCTGCCCGCAACCCCCCTAAGAGGGAGTATTTATTATTAGATGCGTAGCCAGCCATTAACAAACCAATGGGTTGAATGCTTGACAAAGCAATCCACAAGAATACGCCCATGCCCACATTGCTAATTACGATGTTCTGCCCAAAGGGGACGATCAGGAATGACAGAAACACCGGAATCACAACAATAATTGGCCCAAGAGTAAACAGCCAGGGGTCAGATTTGGCTGGTACTATATCTTCTTTAAATACCAACTTCAAACCATCCGCTACAGGTACCAGTAACCCAAAAGGCCCCTGGTATTCTGGCCCAATTCGTTGCTGTGCGGCGGCGGAAATTTTTCGTTCTAGCCAAGTAGCAACTAATACCCCCATTGTTGCTCCAATCAGCATCAGTATCATTGGCAGTGGCATCCAAATCGCTTTGGCTGTTCCTGCTGGTAAACCTAAATCCCGGAGGGATTCAATAAAAGTTCCTTGGAGGTCAATTCCTGAGTTCATGTTTCCGCTCTTTAAGACATCGAGTCGTGGTGAATTACAACTATTAGTTGAATTAATACCTGTAAATTCACCCATTTTTAATTTTTGCCCAGATGACGCTTGATTGAAGATTTGCTGCTAATTCCCATGCCTAGTATATCCTTGGATGGTTTTGGCCCTCTGAAGCGAGATGAGAACTTCTACTTATGGTTGGCATTGAGATTGGCTATTGGGGGGATGAGGGGGATGAGGGAGATGAGGGAGATGAGTTTTCCCCCCTACCCCCTGCTCTCTGCCCCTCTGCCTCTTTTCAATGCCCATGCTTCGGCTTCGCGCTTGGTGAGTTTACGGTGAGCGCAGTCGAACTGCGTAGTCGAACGCGAGTGCGCAGGACTATTTCATTCTAGATATAAACCACCCGGAACTGAAGTTCCTGGCTCATAACTAAAGTCCGTTAAAACGGACTATAACCCAATACCGTTCAGTTAGAGCTAAAAACCTGATTTTGCGTAGGTTGGGTTGAGGAACGAAACCCAACATTTTCGGGGGTTTGTGGGATTTCATTGCGTTCAATCCAACCTACGATTCTCCTTAACCCAAGCGTATTGGACTATAACCCAATACGGTTCACAAAAGGGCTAAAACTCTTTTTCTTTAACGTAGACGCACTCGCGTTTGCGTCTTGTAGAGTTGCGGCTTGCCGCAGGCTACCGCTCCAGGCAAAGAGTTGCCAGTGCGCCCTTGCGGTTAAGAGACTTGTTCGCTCTTAGCGTTCCCGCAGGGTAGCAACTGGCGCGGCACAGAGAGAAGAGAGAAAGAGAGCGAAGAAATGCTTAACCCAAGCGTATTGGACTATAACATGAGTCTCAGTCGTCTTTAGACGACTTTTGCTATTAGACTCAGAATTCATTCTGAGGCGGGCTAGATCAGAATGAAATAGCCCTGCGCGAATGCGTGCCGCTCTTAAGGGCACTACAAGTGCCTCATGCCCCTTTACCGTTGGTCAATGGGGGTATAAGTAACTTCGTGCAGACCATTGTAAACCTGGGTGGGACGGAAAATCCGGTTTTCTGCTAGTTGTTCTTTCCAGTGGGCTAGCCAACCGGCAACGCGGGCGATCGCAAATATTGGCGTAAACAAGTCTGTGGGAATCCCCATCTTTCTATACACCAAACCTGAATAAAAGTCAATATTGGGATAAATCCCCTTGCTAGCAAGTTTTTCCTCTACCACGCGTTCCATCTCTAGGGCAATATCATAGAATTTGTCATGCCCAAACTTCTCAAACATCTGTTCTGCTAGTCCTTGTAAGATTATGGCTCGTGGGTCTTTTACTTTATACACACGATGTCCAAAGCCCATAATCTTAGATTTGGTTTGCAGACAATGCTCTATGTAGGGACGGACGTTTTCCACAGAGCCAATTTTTTCCAACATCTGAATTACTTCTTCATTGGCTCCACCATGCAGGGGCCCTCCCAAAGTTCCCACCGCACTAGCAACTACAGCGTAAGGATCAGTCAAGGTGGAAGCTGTCACCCTGGCACTGAAGGTGGAAGCATTCATTGTATGCTCAACCTGAAGTATCAAGCAGATATCAAAAACTCGCGCCATTAAAGGATCGGGTTCTTTCTCATCGAGCATATATAGAAAGTTGGCCGAGTAGTCTAAGTCATCACGGGGACGCACGGGATCATTGCCTTTTCGCATCAGTTGGAAGGCCGCCACCATCGTGGGAATGGTTGCTATCAGCCGCACTACCGAATCTCGAATATAGGCAGGATTATGTAAATCCCGCAGCGAATAAAACAAGCCTAAAGCCGCCGCAGAAGCTTGTAGGGCATCCATTGGGTGGCCGCTTTCTGGAAAGCATTTCATCATGTCCCGAATGCGGTATTTTATCCGCCGGTGGTAACGAACTTCATGTTCAAATGCTTCCAGTTCTTCTTTGCTTGGCAGTTCGCCCCAGATTAAGAGATAAGCAGTTTCTAGGAATGTACTTTTTTCTGCTAATTCTTCAATCCGGATGCCACGATATTCGAGTATTCCCTTTTGCCCATCAACATAGCTGATACTTGATTGAGCGGCGGGAATGCCTTCTAAACCAGGCTTGTATTCGCACACCATCATGGCAACACCATTCGCTTTGTGAAATATCTGATCAAGCTAACTTACCAGAAATTTATTGTCGCCATAACAGTAGCGGTTCTAACAACAATCGAAAATGTTGAAAAACTGTTACAGCAGGTACTTGGGTGGGGTCAACCAAAACATCTGACTACGACCCAAAGCAGAACCTGTTTCTGGTAGTTTTATCCCAATCATACCTGCTTTTTTCAAGACTAAGCTTTCTTTGACTTCTCCCCAGAGGAGAGTTTCTGCCCAATTGCTCAAACCAGGTTCATGTCCAACCAGCGCCAGTTGGGTATTTTGGGAATAATTTCTTGGTTCTAACCAGTCTTTGAGCCAACTAGAAATTTCACCATCGGGGGCGAGGTAGCTAGATTCCTCTAATTGGGAACTTAGTTTTTCTGCTATGAGAATATCAGCCGTTTGGCGGGCCCGCACTAAGGGACTAGTGAGAATCAAATCAAATTTTAAACCCAATTTAACAAGTTGCTCGGCAACTTTCTCAGTTTTTTGTCTTCCTTCTTCGGTAAGTTTGCGATCTTCATCCTTGATGCCTAATCCCTTGTCTTCGGCGATGCCGTGACGAATTAAATATAGTTCCATACTTTGAATTTTGTGAGTGTAGCAGGGCTAGCCCGTGCTTAGTTAGGATTTACGTCTGGTGTGAATTAACTTATCCTAATCTTAATCATTATTACCTATTCGTTGATCTGCCATTTGTCAAGTACAACGCGGCGTTAAATGTTCTAGTTACGGATATGGTAATAAGTTTAAACCTTGAATAAATCTGTAATCCCGTTGGTTTTTTGTGATAAACGGGTAATTCCAGACTATTGCTGTAGCTGCAATCAGACTATCAGCAATGGCTAAATTATGACTGAGCCGATAAGACCGCAATAAATCAACTGCTGTGTCAGATACAGCCTGGTCAATCTTAATGATGTAAAACTGCTTAAGGAAATTTTCTAGGGTTTGTAATTCTACTTTGTTACGACAACCAACCATTAGTTCCATTTGTGTGATTATGCTAATTGCCAAACCAGAACTAGCTTTCAGATTTTGCAAACACTTTACTGCTTCTTTAACACTGCGACCTGCATCAATTAGAATATCAGTATCAACAATGGTTGAGTTAGTCATGTGACTTTGACCACTCATTTTCTCGAACACCACGCACCCAAGCAGTGCTATCAGCTAAATCTTGGCGATCGCTCCACATCCCAATAAAGCTATCATTTATCAAGTCAATATCAGGTAGCTGAGAGGCAGGTTCAACTACTGCATATCTTTGTCGCAAAAAAGCAATAAAGTCTATGAGTTGACGCTGTGCTTCAGGAGGAAGAGAATAATTTTCTGTCGGATTTTCTTCTTCTAGCTGGATTACACCTATTAAACTCTGAGTCCAGGAGTCAAGGTCGGTTAGAGGTTCTAAGGTTGGAGTGTCAGTAATAGACGATAGGCTTTCTTGTTGAGCCACATCTTTTTCAATCTGTTTATCCCAGGCTGCTGCATCGAATTCTGCAAACCAGCTACGAAATGCGGCGAGATCCTCTGATGAAAGTTGACTAACATCGCATTCGACATTTATAAGCTGTTCGTCGTTTACGTTTAATTCTTTCTTTAGTTTCTCATTTCCTAGTGCTAAAAGAAGGCTTTTATTAATTAAATTTTGTATTAATTCTTGTCGTTTATCCCAGGCTGCTGCATCGAATTCCGCAAACCAGGCACGAAAAGCAGCTAGATTCTCTGATGAAAGTTCACTAACATCGAATTTGACTTTCCATTCAGTTAACAATTCACGAACCAAATTGTCAAAATTATGTACAACTGGCAAAGTTAGGTTTTCAATATATCCGTGAGCCAGACGATTACGAACTTCAAAACAAGCTTGAGCAAGGTCAAATTGAGAGATTGATAACTCTCCCAAAGAGTACAGATGTCTTAGTAATCCTATAACTGGAAAACGTTCAATAGGAATTGACACATCAACTGCTCGCTTTCTTAACGTCCCCTCAAAAGTACTCCATAGCAAAAGAAAGGCTGCTTTAAAGGCTTGTTCAATTTCATCATTCTCAATCAGCCTATGAGCTTCGTGAAAACGATCAGCTAAATCTTGCCATGAAAGAAGTTGTTCGGATGTTCCAGGTAATGACTTAGCTTCTATGTCTTCAAGGGTGACCAATAAAAAACGCCAGCCTGGATGTTTACTCACTTCCTCTGCTAAAGCCTGTAAACGATCAACTGATACTCGGTTGAGGTTGGTTTTTACTGAAATTACCAAACCTGAGCCGTCTTTAATGGCAATCATATCTGGCTGGTAGTTACCCAAATCGAATGGTAATTCATCTGTTTTGGGTTTAAAGAAAACACGAAATCCTTGACTTTTGTACCTCTCTGCCAGAGATTTGACCTTTTGAACGGAGAGAATTTTAGTATTGTTAATCATAAGTATTTTTCCAGTGGTTGAGATTCACTTACTTTTACATAAACACATTCTTTACCTGTGATGACAGCACGCTGTAATAAAGAAGGTAGACTGATAATATCAATCGGATCAGACATAAATCGACGATGACTATCTACATCTGATACTAAACTATCATCTTCAAAAACTAAGTCTACAAGTGCATCCTGAATTGGCTTGATAATGTTATCGATGTCAGCCGGAAATTCATCACAAAGATAAACTAAGGTCAGTTGTAGATCGCCGTCTTTAATGGGACTGTTATCTTTCCAAACTTTTTGGGCTTCAACGCGCACAAAATTCTTCCATGCCTGAAGATTTTCTCTTTTCTTTGTCTGTAACGAAACAGGTCGTCTAGGAATGATAAATTCAAAAGGTATTATTTCCATTCCAAGTGCATATCTTGAGAAATTTTCACAGATAACTCCTCATCATATTGGGCATATCTACACTTATACAAAAATTCTACATGGTTATTCGTCAGCGTTAGGATAAAAGTCTAAGTCTAAAATCTCATCAACAGAAAAGAGACAAGCGATCGCAAAGTTATCTTCTGATAAACTTGTTTCCACCATTGCTTCTCGCCGCGCTCTTTGATAGCTAGTATTTATCCACTTGGCATCATTTAAAAAACGGCGCAAGCTAGGACTTTCTTGCAGCAGTTCATCTATATTCAGTCGCTCACGGGTAATGGTCACTTGCCAACTTTGACTACGATGTTCGGGTTGATATTTCCACTTCAACAAATGTGACAACACTAACCGCAACGCACTTTGCAACGCCCGTTGTTGACTCTTACCCAAGTCCACCACTTCCTCAATTAAGTGTTCTAAATCCAGCGTGTCCCAGTGGTGCAATTGTAAGAGTTCTGCGGTTTGCTCTACCCAAGCACAAAAATCTTCTTCATAGAGAGTTTGTAACATTTGGAGTTCTATAGACTTCATGGCGCTCTTCCTTCCCAAATAAATAAGTAGGTGCGAGTTAATTTTATTTGTGCCAACCTTCTTAACATTAGGCACAAACTACCAATCAGTTCAGCCTCTCTAATAAAATCTAAATTCCGAGCTTTTTACAAAAGTCGGGAAGGGATGCTATTTGACCAAACACTTTGACTGCTGCATGAGTTAGGAGCAGGGCTATTTCATTCTAGACATAAACCACCCGGAACTGAAGTTCCGGGCTCATAGCTAAAGTCCGTTAAAACGGACTATAATCTTTTTTCAGTCGTCTTTAGACGACTTTCGCTATTAGACTCAGAATTCATTCTGAGACGGGCTAGTAGTTCGCCAATCAAACTTTGCCTAGTTAGGTGTACTTGAAGTAAGTAGGTTGGCGCAAATAAGGCTAACTGGCTAAGGCTGTCATTTGTCCTTTGTCACTTGTACTGAGCGACTTGTGCCGAGCGAAGTCGAGGTAAGTCGAAGTATTGGTCATTAGTAAAGGTTTTAAGCTTATTTACGTTTCGTAACATACTTGACTTTTTTCGCACCAACGTACTTACTTGCCAAATTAGCGTTTTTAGCTTCAATCACCTAGCAAAGTAGATGAGAATGAAATAGCCCTGAGTTAGGAGTTCTCGCAATCTCCTTGATTTTCGTCTACTCTGACTGTATCGGGTTGTCTCTAGGATTAACTAACCTCAGCAGTTTTTGCTTAATTTGAGCGTCGAATACTTCCCATTTCATTTTCGCATAAGCGGAATTTTCGTTGCTGCCTGATAAGAAGCCCATCGGAATTTCAAAGCCACCTGCGCTTGTCCTTCCACCGCCGAAAAAGCGCCCTGCGCTGTCTTGTCCAAAGGCTTCTTTGATGAATTCATCGGGGTCAAGGGTGAGTTTGCTGGTTCTCAGGGAGCCAATGACTATTTCTAGTTCTTCGTCTTCGTCGTGAACAATGCCGTAAACTACGGCGGTGTGGACATTTTCTTCCGTGACGAGAAAATCAGCCGCTTGGGGGATGGCATCACGGTCGTCGTAGCGTAAGTAACCAACACCAGCAATGGAAAAGTTGTTTTGGACGATGCGATTTTTTAGCGATCGCTCGATCACATCCATTACCCGCTTGGAACGGTTCGCCTGTAAAATGGCGTTCAGCAGTTGGGCGTCATAAAATCTGCTTAAATACGCAGCTGCCATAAAGTCTTCTTCTTGCGCTTGCATTAACCGATTTGTATCTGATCGCAAGCCATGCATCAAGGCAGTAGCACATTTTACGTGTTGATTTATGCTGCTATCTAATGCTAGTAATCCTGTTTGCAGGTATTGAGTAAAAATTGTTGCCGTTGCTCTTACATAGGGACGGATATCCTCAAACTCTGAGTGGAGATCACCTTGGATACTGTGATGGTCGATGAGTACCACTAGGGGAATTCTAGCCTGCTGCACCGATAATAGTAGCTGTGAAGTGGTTCCCTGGTTATCAATTAAGACAAAACCTTGATAAGATGACAAATCTTTGGTTTTCAGGGTTTGCGGCGTCCAGCGTTGGATAGGTAAATTAGTCAGCCTCACCAAGGCAATATTCTCTTGATGGCTCAACGCGCCAGCATAAATGATTTCACATTTGATATCATACTGCTGGGCAATTAACTGGTAAGCCCAGGCACAAGAAAGGGCATCAGGGTCAGGAAAATCTTGCAGAATTACCAGTTGGCGATCGTGTCGGTGTGCCAGAAGGGTTTTTTGGAGTTCTTCTGACTTTTGTTGCGCCAGAGAATTACCACGGTGACTAAGATATATAGCCCCATCACCTACCGATGGCGGTAATGACGGACTCTTAAATGCAACTTCTACTGGCGCTTTCTCGATTTCAGGTTCCTCTGGGTTTGGCTCTGTGGTCAACGACAAACTCTCAAACTGAGTAACGGGAGAATTCAAGTACATAGGGAACTTTTTTAAAGTGTCAGGCTCCTTTAATTCAGAAATACTAGGAGCAGCAATTCACTGAATTTAGCCACATTATTCTGATCTTCTCAAAAATATCAAGATATTGCACTATACATCTAAGTATATTTTTTGCCAGTCACAAGTGTTCAACAATCAACTAAATTCCGCTAGAGGGCCTATAGGTGCTCAAAGCAAGGAAGTTTAGTATATCGGGGAGCGTTGGGGAGCAAGAATCAAAGCCTCTCAGGAGTGTGGGAGAGGAATGGAAGTGGGATTCTAAGGATAAGTTGCACATCGCGTTAATTTAGGGACTTTCACTCAAAAAAACATTGGAGCGCAAGACCTTGCGCCCCTAGAAAACAAGAGGGTATTTCTTGTTTCTCCTTTACTCCTCTGCTTTTTTGATCAAAGACCTATAACATACTTTTGCCACTCTGTGTGCAGTCCACTCTTAAGATGTTTGCTGACCTCGAAATAGAGACTGCTATAGGGTTGGCGGGGGGGATGACGCAAAGGCATATGAGCTTCATGGGGAGTGCGGCTGCCTTTTTTGACATTGCAACGGACACAAGCCGTAACAATGTTCTCCCAGGTCTCGCCCCCGCCACGCGATCGCGGTATTACATGATCTAGTGTCAGCTCATCGCCTGTGTAACCACAGTATTGACAGGCATGACCATCACGGTGCAATATATTTCGGCGAGTCAGAGGAATTTCTTTATAAGGAACGCGTACATAATGACGCAACCGGATCACGGTCGGCAACGGAAAATCCGAATAAAGGAATTTACCGTTGTGTTCCACGCGTTCTGCTTTGCCCTTGATTAAGAGAACGACAGCGCGACGCCAGCTCGTTATGTTGAGAGGTTCGTAAGAGGCGTTTAAGACTAAAACTTTCCCCATTTATCTGCGCTCAGGGTATTAGCTTTACATAAATGTTAACACAAATACACCCTGCTAGGGAGATGAGGTAAATTATACTTTCGGGAGAACTCGGAAATTAAGTTGGGAGTTGGGAGTTGGGAGTTGGGAGTTGGGAGTTGGGAGTTGGGAGTTGGGAGTTGGGAGTTGGGAGTTGGGAGTTGGGAGTTGGGAGTTAGGAGTTAGGAGTTAGGAGTTAGGAGTTAGGAGTTAGGAGTTAGGAGTTAGGAGTTAGGAGTTAGGAGTTAGGAGTTAGGAGTTAGGAGTTGGCCCGGATTTCTCACAAAGATTTAAACGACTAGCTCAAAACCCTTATGCAACTTAGACTTGATATCAAATACCTCGTTCACATACTGTTGTGATTTGTGCAGTGTCTAAAATGCTCAAAATCTAAGCAGGGTAAAGGTTTGGTCATAGCGATGTCGAACGTGAGTGCGTCTCGTAAGAGTTGGACGCAAAGAAAGAGAAGTAAGACTTACGCACGCTCTACGAATTCTTGGTGTTCTTGGCGTCTTGGCGGTTCGATAAATTAAGCTTTTCGGCGATTTTTGCGTAAATCCTGAGAAGAAAGAGAAGAAAGAGAACAAAGAAATGCTTAACTGAACTGTATTGGCTTAAAAAGCTCATTTTTGTGTTGCTCCTCCCTTTCCGCTTCGGAGAGGGAGGCTGGGAGGGAGAGGTCTGTCGAATTCACGTTCAATTAGAAGCTGCCTTTTCTGCGACATTACGAATTATTTCCTCCAGCGTTTGGAGTAACTCTTGCTCGTTATAAGGTTTAGAAAAGTAAGCCCTAGCCCCCAATTGCATAGCCAACTGCCGATGTTTATTGCTACTACGAGAAGTCAGCATCGCGACTGGAATATTTTTTGTATCAATATCTGAATTTACCTTACCTAAAAAGCCATAACCATCAAGCCGAGGCATTTCAATATCACAAATTACTGCCTCAACTTTCAATCCACTATGGAGTTTGTCTAAGGCATCTTGACCATCTTTAGCTTGCTCTACTTCATACCCTCCCTTTTCAAGGGTCAGGGCTAAAAAGCGGCGAACATTAATTGAGTCATCTACGATCAAAATTGTGCCTTTATGCTTAACATCTGCTGCTGATATTTTGTCTTCATCAAATATGAGGAACGGTGTTTTTAACCTTGCTGATGGTAATTGAGTGCCTTTGTGAGTCCGCCGATTCGTAGCAATCCAATACAGCAATTCATTAATATTAACTAGTGGCACTACTCGACCATCACCGTGAATTGTGCAGTTGCTAAAGCCTTGAGGTAAAGGTATATTTCCCTCGACTTGACGAACCGCAACTTCCTGTTCACCCCAGCAACGGTCTATTTGTATTGCTACTAGCTGATTATTGCCTTTAACTACTAATACACTGCTAGTATTAATTGCTGGCGGAATCTCCAACTCTGGGCTATGATAACGCAGGCAATTAAACTCTAAATAACGACTCAGGCGAATTAGTGGTAGCATGGTTCCGTGCCAATTTAGAACTTCGCTACCTGCCATTTGGAAAACTTGCTCGTCTTGGAGTAAAGATATTTCTGAAATTACATCTGTGGGAAATGCCAATAGCATTTTGTTGATTTCTACCAGCAGAACTCGCGCAACGGAAAGTGTAAATGGTACTGATAAGGTGAAGGTAGTACCAACTCCTGGCTCCGTATCAACTGTAACATCTCCTCGAATTAGTTTGAGGTTGTTGCGAACCACATCCATACCG
This sequence comes from Nostoc sp. CHAB 5836, assembly GCF_020829445.1. Taxonomy (GTDB): domain Bacteria; phylum Cyanobacteriota; class Cyanobacteriia; order Cyanobacteriales; family Nostocaceae; genus Nostoc. Next base: position 588 of record NZ_JAIVFV010000005.1, on the reverse strand, counting down.
ACACCGCGACCAGATAATGCTGTCACTTGCTCGGAGGTGGTAAAACCTGGTTCAAAAATTAGTGATAACAGTTCTTCGTCACTAGCATTAGCGAGTAGAGAAGCATCCAATCCCATAGCTAGGGCGCGGGTGCGAATTTTCTCCAGAGAAATGCCCCAACCATCATCACCTATGGTGATGATGGTGCGATTACTGCGGTGGGTAGCTTTAATTTCAATTAATCCTTGTTCTGGTTTACCCAAAAGGCGGCGAGTGGAAGAGTCTTCGATACCATGATCAAAGGCATTCCTTAACAGGTGCATTAAAGGTTCGTTTAAGGCTTCTAAAATGCTGCGTTCAATTAAAGTGTTGCCACCTTCAACTTTTAACTGGACATTTTTCCCATATTCTACATTTAAATCGCGCAAAGCTCTAGGAAAACGTTCGATTAAATCGGACAGAGGCCGCATCCGAATGTGATTTAGCTTTGTCTGTAACTGTTTCGATGTTTTGTTTAGTTTACGAGCAATTTGGTCTGTATCATCTACACTGAGTTGCACATCAGTGGTTACTTCCTGTACCTGAACAATGGTTTCCATAACTTCCTGC
>NZ_JAIVFV010000059.1 GCF_020829445.1 Nostoc sp. CHAB 5836 | reverse complement strand
CTTTTTTCGTTCTGCACGAAAAAATTATTGCTCGTAGATACTTGATTATCATTTCTAAAAAAAATGTTCGGATATTACCCCAAAAAACTGCCACGAGGCTATGAAAGTAAATATGATCTTGGCTTCAGTATTAATCCTGAATTATCTGTATGAAATAAGTCTTATTGCTGAGAAGAGAAATTAGCGATCGCACTTTTTTTGAGTCGCCTAACTTGCATCGCATTGCTCCCTTTGTAATTTGTAATTCATATAGCGGTTCTCCTTTCGATGCAGTATAGTTTTGACCTCACTTCCATTCCTCTCTCCTACAAGGAGAGAGGCTTTGAGTCTTACTCCCCTTCCCTTGTAGGGAAGGGGTTGGGGGTTAGGTCTGTATTGTTTTTCAACTCCTAACTCCTAACTCCTAACTCCCAACTCCTAACTCCTAACTCCCAACTCCTAACCGCTATGATTTTGACGCAGATTTAGAAGCATTACTAAGATAATTCTTTAAAAGACTGGGAAATGTCAAGCTTGTTAGATATACACAAGGTTAATTTTTGCTTTGTTGTCATGTCACAATGCAGCTGCAACTGTAAAATATGAATTCTAATGATTTTATGAGCTACATCTCGAAGAACTTCTGAATTAATGGTAGTAAGTAGAGCGACGCAAATAAAGCTAACTGGCTAAGGCTGTCATTTGTCATTTGTCCTTCGTCATTTGTAAGGGTTTAAGATGTATTTACGTTTCGTAATATAGTTTGATTTATTCTTGCAGACTTACTTAAGTAAATTAGTTAATAGGTAGTCAGTTTGCACTGGTGCTTAAATGCCACTACAAACAAATTAGCGGTTATATCATGTCAGGTTGATTACTTACTAAACCCGAAGAACCCCACCCCGCCAAAGCTACGCTTTGTCTCCCCTCCCCGCAAGCCTACGGTGTACACACAAGTTGACCCAAAGCGAGTTTCCAGCCAAAAAAAGTGGATTCAAACTGATAAAGCCCACGAAGTGAACTACCCCAAATTCAACCGTAGTCGGTAAGTTGGGGTAATTCACTTGCTACTTACTTCTTCTTCTAAAGCTTTGCGTGCAATCCGGGTTACATAAACTGTAACGGCGACTGTCGCAATCAAACCCAAAATCCGAATTGCCCATTGTAAAGTGGGGTTGGGAGGTTGAGTCTCACTACCAATCATGGCCAGATTACCTGCAAGTGAACCAATATAAACATACATGATCGTTCCGGGAATCATGCCCACGCAGCCAATGAAGTAATCTTTAAGTGAAACTCCTGTAATCCCAAAGGCATAGTTGAGCAAATTGAAAGGAAATATTGGGGACAGTCGCGTTAACAGGACAATTTTGAATCCTTCTCTGCCAACAGCTTGGTCAATGGCAACAAATTTTTTGTGATCTGCGATTTTCCGAGCAACCCAACCCCTTGCTAAATAACGTCCCACAAAAAAAGCAGCAGTAGCGCCAAGGGTTGCACCGAGAAACACGTAGAGAGAACCCCAAACTGCCCCAAAAATCACACCAGATCCCAAAGTGAGAATAGAACCTGGGAAAAAAGCAACGGTAGCGATAATGTAAAGGGCAATAAAAGCTATGGCTCCCACCGCACCCAGGCTATCAATCCACTGCAAAGCTTCCCGTAAAATTGCTTGGGGATTGAAAGAATTGGTATTCACAGATTCTTGTGCTAGGGCAAACTCTGTATTTAACCAAAAAACAAAGCCCAGTACTTGTAATATTAATACAATTAATCGCAACAACTTCTGCAAGTCTCTGGCATGAAATTGATTTTCTAGATATTGATTTTTCATAAGTTGCAAGGGTGACTGGAGTTTAGATTAAGCAGCAAGAAATGACCCAGCAATCCTGAGTATTATAAAACACAACATTTCCTAATTAATAAACCTGACAAAAAGTTTTCATATTATTGAGTATTAACACGGATGTCATCTAGGCTTTTGGCGTATACACAACCCTTTGTAGACATCGCTATTCAACTACCATTAGCCCAAAACTGGTAATGTTGACATATTACAAAAAGAAGTGCCGAATGTGGATCTAAACTGAGGAGATCGAAACTGTTTTACCCAATGCCCAATTTTATTTTTACAATAATCATTCTCGATTTTGTGGCATAAATTTAGTAAATGCAGGCGATATGTATATGGCAGCATTCATCACTATAGATCGACTTATGAATAACTCCACCCATCAACTAGACAATTTCGCTTTAACATTGCCGATTTCCCAAAAAGCTCGCATAACTGCCCAGCAATTTGCTAGCCAGCAGCCAAATTATGAAAAAGCAGAGCAAGTTCGGCTGAATACGCTGGCGGTGTGGGTGGTCAATGACTACTTGGAAATGATGGATATTCCTACTGACCTCCAAGCCAGTGACAGTTGGAACCCTGTTATGCGCATTTGTGGCAATGTAGCTGACTTAGAAGTGCCTTCAATTGGTCGTTTGGAGTGTCGCCCTGTCCGTCTGCATCAGCAGGTATGTTCCATTCCTCCAGAAACTTGGGAAGAACGGGTGGGTTATTTAGTAGTTCAATTTGATGAATCACTCCAAGAAGCCAGGCTGCTTGGTTTTATCCCTAGTGTGGCAACTGAAATACTGCCTTTAGCGCAGCTGCAACCATTGGAAGCGTTTATCGACCACCTGTGGCAACTGCGTCAATCCCCAGTTAATTCACTGGTGAATTTGAGTCAGTGGTTTGCTGGTATATTTGAGACAGGTTGGCAAACAATTGAATCTCTGTGGAACGTGCCGGAAGTCAGACTAAATTATGCGTTTCGTAGTACTGAAACTTTGGAACTAAATGCCCTCAACCAAGCAGAACCAATCACTAAACGGGCAAAACTGATTGATTTGGGTATTCAAATTCTTAACCAACCAGTCATGTTGATTGTGGAAATTAGCCCCCAAAAGGATCAACAAACCAGTATTCATCTCCAATTGCACGCTACTGGGAATCAAATCTACTTGCCACCTGGAGTTCATCTCACCGTTCTAGATAGTTCAGGAGCAGTATTTCTAGACGCTGAATCTAGAAAATTAGACAACTACATTCAGTTACGGTTTCGTGGTGAAGCCACAGAGCAATTTAGCGTTAGGATCACCTTGGATAATACCAGTATTACCGAACATTTCCGAATTTGAAATACCTAGCTATCTTCCTTCATTGCCGATAATTTATTAAGTGGTAATTGGTTAATTAAAAATTAAAAATGGAAGCCGGCTTTTGGAGATTTTGAAAAACGTCTGTAGATGCTTATCGAGCTTGTGATCAGACATTAAACAACGGATGATTTTACACAGGGAGATAGCGACAGTCATGGGTAAGTTAGTGGTTCTAAAATTCGGAGAGGGTAGTTTTGATCAGGGGTTTCCTGTCACCCTCGAAATTGGTGAAGAACACGAGCGTGCTGCAACAGAAATCACGGGTAAACTACCTTCATTCCCTGAAATGCCGCTCTATTATAGTCATTGGCAGTCTAGTTATCGGCAGATAGGCAATCGTTATCGTCTCCATGCTGACCAAATGCAAGTGACGAATGTATCAATGACTCAAGACTGCGAAAACACTTCTCATATTTTGCGGGCACGCTTTAATACCTGGCTGCGAGCAGAGGAGTTTCGCCCTTTGAGGGAAAAATGGTTAGAAAGATTGTCATCCACAGAAGAAGTGCGGGTAATTTTGCAAACCGAAAATAGCCAATTGCAGCTATTACCGTGGCATCTGTGGGACTTGTTAGAACGCTACCCCAAAGCTGAAATTGCCCTTTCTTCACCATCCTACGATCGCATTCCCAAAGCACGCACTCCCAATCAATTAGTCAACATTTTGGCAATTGTAGGCAATAGTCAGGGGATTGATACCCAAGCTGATCAAGCTTTACTGCAACAGTGTCGTAACGCAGAGGTGAGCTTTCTGGTAGAACCACAGCGTAAGGAATTAACTGACCATCTTTGGGGAAAAAATTGGGATATTCTTTTCTTTGCCGGACACAGTTCCAGTCAGAAAAATGGAGAAAGCGGACGAATTTACCTAAATAAAACTGATAGTCTGACCATTAGCGAATTAAAGTACGCTCTGAAAAAAGCCATTGAAAACGGCTTGCAGCTAGCTATATTTAACTCCTGTGATGGATTGGGATTGGCGCGAGAATTGGCTGATTTGCAAATTCCTCAAATGATCGTCATGCGCGAACCTGTCCCAGATCAGGTTGCAAAGGAGTTTTTAAAGTATTTTCTCCAGGCCTTTGCCGGTGGCGAGTCTTTATATCAAGCGGTACGCCAAGGACGGGAACGCTTGCAAGGACTTGAGGATCGATTTCCTTGTGCAACTTGGCTACCAATGATTTGCCAAAATCCAGCGCAGATACCACCCACTTGGGATGAATTAAGGTCTACAACAAATGACGAAATATCACCAAATGTAGCTTTGCCTCCCAGACGCAGATTTCAGACAACTTTGTTATCCAGTTTAGCGATTACAGCATTGGTTTGTGGGGTGAGATTGCCGGGCTTAATGGAAAATCAAGAGATTCAAGCCTTTGACCTGATGATGCGATCGCGTCCTGCGGAGAAACTTGATCCCCGACTGCTAGTAATTACAATTGACGATGACGATTTGGCGACTCAGAGACAAAATGGCGAGTCCTTAATTGGAGCTTCCATTTCCGAAAAATCTCTCAACAAACTTTTAGTAAAACTGAATCAATCCCAACCCAGAGCCATCGGCTTGGATATATATCGTGATTTTAAAGCCAAACAACCAGATTTAATTACTCGTCTCCAGCAAACTCAGAACTTGATTGGCGTATGCAAAGGGAGCGATGGCACAGCAAATATCCCAGGTATTAAGCCGCCACCAGAAATCCCCATAGAAAATCTGGGATTCAGTGACTTTATTCATGATCGCGATGGAGTGATCCGTCGGCATCTGATGTTTATGAACCAAGAGCCGACATCATTGTGTCCTGCTCACCTTGCATTCAGTCTGCAACTGGCCTCCCTCTATTTAGGAATTCAACCAAAATTCACCCCTGAAGGCAATTTGCAGCTGGGTAAAACTATTTTTCCAAATCTGAAATCTCGCACTGGCGGCTATCAAAATATTGATGCTAATGGCGGCCAAATCTTGCTTAACTACCGTTCTCCAAAAGAGATAGCCCAACAGCTGAAGCTAACCGAATTTTTATCTAGTCCGGTTAACCCCAGTGCGATCGAAGACAAGATTGTTCTGATTGGTGTAGTAGCAAAGGGGGATTCTCCAGATACCTGGCCGACACCCTATGGCGTTCCCTTAGACGAGCAAATGCCAGGAGTATTAGTACAAGCTCACATGGTCAGTGAGATCCTTAGTGCAGTCCAAGATGGGCGGCCATTGCTGCAAGCTTGGTCATTGTGGGCAGAGGTGGTCTGGATTTGGGGCTGGTCTTTGATAGGAGGAGTCTTGGCTTGGCGCAGGCTTTCGTTACCCTGGTTGGCGTTGGCAGTTGGTGTTAGTTCTAGTGTTCTGTATGTAGTTTGCTTTAGTCTATTAATTTGGGGTGCTTGGGTGCCGTTTGTACCATCAGCTTTGTCCCTGGCAGCGATGGTGAGCTGGATGTCAATTTATAATTCAAAAGAGACACGATTAATCGCGTCTGTACCGGAGAGTAGAGAGAGAGGCAATTAATCGCGTCTGTAAGAAGAGACGCGATTAATCGCCTCTGTAGGGAGATGGGGGAGAATAACTATAGCGCTTCTGGCTTGGATGCAATACAGTTTGACCTCACTTCCATTCCTCTCTCCTAAAAGGAGAGAGGCTTTGAATATTACTCCCCTTCCCTTGTAGGGAAGGGGCTGGGGGTTAGGTCTGTATTCCATGCAATTGAGAACCGCCATAATGCCCAATCTCAAATCTCAAATCTCAAATCGTATGAGGTCAGGTTTTTTTGACACTCTCAGGGCTGAAGCCACTGAGTTTCTCACTTACCAGGATTTTTTATGAATTCAAATTCACAACCGATAAAACTGTTTTTAGTAGGAGCTTTTAGCTGTACAAGTTTACTAGTGACACTGACTCCAGTAGTGGCGAAACCAACTTTTGATTCTTCACGTAGCGATGCCGTTCGCGCAGCGTCTCGTAGAGAAGGCGGGCTACGCCTACGCTCTCATACTAAAACGATCCTTGCTCAAGCCAGAACCTTTAATCAACCTGCACTTCCACCTGGCCCCCCTCCTGGAGGTCGCCTTCGCGGCGGAGGTAAGCGAGCCTTTAATCAACCTGCACTTCCACCTGGCCCCCCTCCTGGAGGTCGCATTCGTGGTGGAGCGAAGCGCGGGGAGACTGGATGTCCACTGACTAAACTTGATCTAACTGCTTTAGTGCCCTTTACTGAGGAACCTAACTCAGTGATTAATGTCTGGGGACAAACAACAGTAGAACGCCCAAGTTGGTTTTTCTATGTACCATATACCAAAGATTCGCCCTATACACTAGAATTTGTCCTGCAAGATCAGGACTCTAACGAGATATACAAAAAAGCGATCGCTCTACCTGATAAGCCAGGAGTCGTCCGCGTTTCTCTACCTACCACTGCTCCCGCTTTAGCACCAGACAAACAATATCGCTGGTTTTTCTCCGTTAACTGTGACAATCAACAGAATTCTCCCCCGACTTTTGTTGAAGGGGTAATACAACGAGTCGTACTTAATCCAGCCACAGTCAAAGAGCTACAAACGACAGAACCTCTAAAGCGTTATGCTATCTATGCCCAAAAGGGGATATGGTACGAGGCACTAACGACACTGGCCCAACTGCGTCAAAAAAATCCTCAAGATGCTGCACTGCAAGCAGAGTGGCGAAATTTATTACGCAGCATTAGGTTGGATGAGGTTGCAGGAGAACCCCTGACTCCAGAAACACCCAGTAGTACTAAGTAATATCAATAGTTTATTTGAGTAATTTATTTCTTGTCAGTCCCTAACCTGATATAATATCATGCCCGTGGGGCGGGCGAGACCATTGGTGTCAACTTAACGTGAAACGGGCGGTTAGAAACCGCGTCCACACAAACTCTTACCCACCGACCTGGGTTTCAAAACCTTGATTTGACCTGAGCTCGCGCAGGCGGACGAAAGCCTGTATAGCCGCGAATGACCTTCGCCAAGGCTTAAGTTGACACCTATGGTGCGAGACGCCCACCCCACCTGCCAGAAGAGGTGCAATGACTCAGAGAATCATAACAAAACTCCTAATTCCTCCACTTCCCAGTACAGACGCGATTAATCGCGTCTCTCCCCACTCACTAAACCATTGTGCCTGAGCAAAGCGATCGTACTTGGTTCACGACCTCGGAAAGTTTTAAACACCTTCATTGGATGCTTGCTACCACCGAGTGCCAGCACCGTATCCCGATAACGTCCACCTGTAGCTTTTATAGCTTCTTCATCTTCTAGCCCAGCTTCTTCAAAAGCAGCAAAAGCGTCAGCGCTTAGTACCTCAGCCCATTTGTAACTATAGTAACCTGCTGCATAACCACCCTCGAAAATATGTGCAAAAGCACATAACATTGAATCTTCTGGAAGTGGTGGTAAAACAGTAGTAGTCTTGGCTATGCGATGACGCACATCTGCCGGAGTTTCATCGCTACCGGAACGATAACGGTAGTGTAGTTCTAAATCAATACTGCTAAAGTGAATCTGCCGCAACATCGCAGTACCACTCATGTAATTACGCGCCGCTAACAGCTTTTGATAATAATGCTCCGGTAGGGCTTCTCCAGTTTCGTAATGTTTAGCCATGCCAAACAAAGTGGGTCGCTCATAGCACCAGTTTTCCATAAACTGACTGGGTAATTCCACGGCATCCCACTCGACATTATTGATACCTGCGGCTCCAGCATAATCAACCTTGGTAAGCATATGCTGCAATCCATGACCAAACTCGTGGAACAAAGTTTCTACTTCATAGAAAGTCATCAAACTAGGCTTGCCATCCACTGGGGGAGTTTGGTTACATATTAAATATGTTACAGGCAACCGGATGGTAGTTGCACCATTTTCAGTGATTTTGGCACGATTGATGCACACATCCATCCAAGCACCACCGCGTTTTTCTGCTGGACGGCTATAGGAATCTAAGTAGAAGTAGGCTATGGGAGAACCAGTTTCATCAGCTATTTGGAAATAACGGACATCCTCATGCCATACTGGAGCTTGACCATCGGCAGGGGTTACAGTGACGCCAAACAGCCGCTTAACAAGTCCAAATAAGCCATCTAGCACTTGGGGAAGGGGAAAGTAGGGACGCAATTCTTCAGCAGTAAAGGCAAATTTTGCTTCTCGTTGGCGTTCTGCCCAAAAGCTGATGTCCCAGTGTTTTAAATCCTGATATTCTTCTCCATGTAATGCGGCGAAAGCTTGGAGTTCTTCTAAGTCTTTGACAGCAGCATTATAACTGGCCTGGCGTAGTTCTTCTAATAGTGCTTCGACTGCTTCAACATTGGGAGCCATCTTACTTGCAAGGCTCAACTCGGCAAAACTCTTAAAGCCAAGTAAATCTGCAAGTTCTTGGCGTAACTCCAAAATACGCACAATTAACGGGTTGTTATCTAAATCGCCATCAGAAGCGCGAGTGATATGAGCTTTGTAGAGCTTTTGGCGCAAATCTCGACGGGTACTGTGCTGCATGAAAGGGCCGTAGCTGGGGAAGTCTAAAGTAATGCGCCAGGGGCCATTTTCTGGTGTAGCCTTTTCTTCTCCCGCCGCACGAGCCGCTTGAGCGGCTAAACTCACCAAACTTGGTGGTAAACCGTCAATTTCGGCTTTTGTTGTCAGGGTTAAGCTAAAGGCTTTAGTGGCATCAAGTACATGGTTAGAGAATTTGGTCGAAAGTTCTGCCAACTCCATCTGAATGGCGTTGAAACGCTCTCTTGCTTCTCCTTCTAAGCCAACACCAGAAAGTTCTGCATCTCGAATGGCGGCTTCTATAATGCGCTGTTGGGCTAATTCTAAAGTTGCCCAACTATTACTGCTACGAAGTGCCTTAAAAGCATTGTAGATAGGTTGGCTTTGACCGAGCTTATTGATCAACTGTACCACTAGTGGCTGTACGATTTCATGAGCTTCGCGCAGTTCCGGGCTATTTTTAACACCCATTAAATGATTTACCACCCCCCAACTCCAGGTAAGCCGTTCTGTCAGCTTTTCTAACGGTTCTACTAAACCATTCCAAGTAGGCTGTAAATTAGCCTCTAAGGTGGCAAGCTGCTGGTCAAGTTCTGCCAGCAACTCATTGAAGGCTGGTACTACTCGTTCTGGTTTAATCTCTGCAAAGGGAGGTAAACCAGTGCCTTGGAGTAAGGGATTGTCGGAAATAATGGTACTTGCACTCATGATTTTGTGTGAACTGCGGGCGAATAAAAATCATTGTTGATTTTTATTTATATATCTTCTAATGTAACGATCGCTGTGCTAATTAGTAGTGCCATTCTGGCAAAAAAGCAAAAAAAGTGAGAATTACTCACAAAATAATCCTGATACGTTTGATGAGTGGTGTCGCCGACTAAATTTACCAGAGGTGGCAAGAAACGTCATTTCTCAAATCCGTTCCACAGAACCAGTAAGGCAAGTAAAAGGCAACAGCGGTAACGTTAGTGGCAATTACTGTAGCCAAAAAATGGAGAAAACCCTACAATTCGAGTCACATAAAGTTGAACTACCAGGCATTGAAGAGTACGAGTATTCAAAAGATGTCTTGGAATTTTATCGATGCTGACTTGGGCTGAAGTTTTTCCAGTTCTGGGATTGCTTAAACATAAACAAGCTTGGTGTCCTCTTTGCTTACAGGAGTGGTTAGAGAACCGAAAGGAGATTTACTTACCCCTGCTATGGGCGTTAAATGTTATCAAAGTTTGTCCATACCATTATCAACCTTTACAATCACAATGTCCCCACTGTCAGGTTCAATTTCTACCTCTTTGGCGTACTTCTCGACCTGGTTATTGTTTGAATTGCCTGAAGGATGACTCAAATGATCATGGCTTTGAGTCTAAGATTGCCTGAGTCCAATTAAAGGATAAGCTTGCCGTTGCGGCAAACAATTCCTTTAAGTCACACTCTAAATGTAGGTTTTTCAGTAGGTAGGTGTGAAAAATGGAGCTAAGCGGATTCGAACCGCTGACCCCCTCAATGCCATTGAGGTGCGCTACCAACTGCGCTATAACCCCTTAAAATACATTATTATATGATGTCTTAATTATTAGTACTTTGTCAAGATTTTTGTGAAAGTTAAATTTTAAATATCTCCTCTACCACTCACCACTGACTACGACACTTGCAACAAATAGGCCATACAGTGCCCCATCAAAAAGTAAACTACTAACATGGCAGCGGCAGCCAAAGCAACCAATGTACCGGCCAACATCAGAGAAAATTCTTTACTCTCGTAGGCTCTTTCCATTAAATGCAGCGACCACGCCACCAGGGCTACATCAAAAACTAAAATAGGAAGCAACATATTTTTTTTTAATATTTGTTAATACTTGTAAAATAATATTAACACCCTTTTAGGGAAGTGTGTCTGCCCTAAGATAGATGCCATTGATTAAGAAATAATCATTCAGGAGATCAAGCGTACTGGTACGTTGCGATCGCGCAAATAATTTTTGATTTCTGCTACGCTTAATTGTCCGTAATGTAAAAGGGATGCAAGTAATGCTGCTTCAGCTTTGCCTTCAGTTAGGGCTGTGTAGATATGTTCACAACTACCTGCACCACCCGAAGCAATGACTGGGATTTCTACAGCATTGGCAATTGCCCGTGTGATCTCAATATCGTACCCGGCTTGGGTTCCATCAGCATCCATACTTGTGACTAGCAGTTCCCCGGCCCCCCGTTTTTCGACTTCTTGTGCCCAAAGTAGGGCATCTAAGCCTGTATTCTCCCTGCCACCCCGCACATACACATCCCAACCTGGGTTATCGGGGTTATTTCTGCGTCTGGCATCAATAGCAACAACTATGCACTGATTACCAAAGCGATCGCTGGCCCGATTAATCAAGTCTGGATCACGCACCGCCCCAGAGTTAATACTAACCTTATCTGCGCCGGCTCGTAACAAAGCTTTAACATTTTCTAAGGATTGAATGCCACCACCCACAGTCAATGGAATAAAGACCTGTTCAGCAGTTCGGTAGACCACATCTAAAATAGTACCTCGGTCTTCATGAGTAGCTGTAATATCCAGAAATACTAACTCATCAGCACCGGCTTCGTTGTAAACCTTGGCCAGCTCTACCGGATCGCCTGCATCTTGAAGATTAACAAAATTAACTCCTTTTACAACCCGTCCCGCCTTCACATCTAAGCACGGTAAGATTCTTTTAGATAACATAATAACTTTTGTACTTCTGGGTAATTGACCGGAATTTAAATTTTAAATTGGCGCGGGTATTTCCAAACGAAAATTTTTACAGGCATGGGGCAAAGAGAGTGTTGAGTTAGGAGTTAGGAGTTAGGAGTTATTTATTCTCGCCCTAGTCCCCAGTCCCCAATCCTCAGTCCTCAGTCTCTAGTCTCTTAAAACCCAGTCCCCTTAAAAGTAGATAGCTGAATTATGGCGATAATTTCCTCGAAAAAACAGCCTCCAGAACCCAACAGAGAACCAAAACAGCTTCGAGAGTCGGTGAAAGCACCATTCACAGAAAATATTTTGAAGCCTGAAGCTGCTATTGATGAACAAGAACAGCAAGAAGAAGGTATTCGACCGCACCGATTTGCCGATTACATTGGGCAAAAAGATTTAAAGGATGTGCTAGATATTGCCATCAAAGCAGCCAAATCTCGTGGTGAGGTGCTGGATCATTTGTTGCTGTATGGGCCGCCGGGATTGGGCAAAACTACAATGGCCATGATTTTAGCATCGGAAATGGGGGTAAATTACAAAATTACCAGTGCGCCAGCCCTAGAACGTCCACGAGATATTGTTGGGCTACTGGTGAACATGAAACCAGGGGATATTTTATTTGTGGATGAAATTCATCGCCTGTCACGGATGACAGAGGAAATTCTCTATCCGGCTATGGAAGATTATCGCTTAGATATTACTATTGGTAAGGGTTCCAGCGCTCGCATTAGAAGTTTGCCCTTGTCAAAGTTTACCCTAGTTGGGGCTACAACCCGTGTGGGTGCTTTAACTTCGCCACTGCGCGATCGCTTTGGTTTGATTCAAAAACTACGATTTTACGAAGTTGACGAACTGACTAAAATTGTACTGCGAACCGCTCAATTACTCAAAACCCCGGTGACAGAAGATGGTGCCACAGAAATTGCCCGTCGTTCACGCGGAACGCCACGTATTGCCAATAGGCTACTGAAACGGGTACGTGATTATGCGGAAGTAAAAATCTCTGGAGAGATTAACGAAAGCATTGCATCAGAGGCTTTGCAACTATTCCAAGTAGATCCCTGCGGTTTAGATTGGACAGATCGCCAGATGTTAAGTGTGATAATTGAACAATTTAACGGCGGCCCAGTGGGGTTAGAAACAATGGCAGCAGCGACGGGTGAAGATACTCAAACAATTGAAGAGGTGTACGAACCTTACCTCATGCAGATTGGGTATTTAACTAGAACTCATCGCGGGAGGATGGCGACTAAGGCAGCATATAAGCATTTGGGATTCACGCCGCCTAATGAACAGTTGTCATTATTGTAATTATCGGCATTGGGCATTGGGCATTGATACTCGTTAAAGAGTCTTTGAACTCCATTAAAGAGTCTTTGAACTTCTTTAATGAGCCTTTGAACTCTATTCCTCTGCCCCATGCTCAATGACAAATGACAAATGACAAATGACAAATGACAAATGACAAATGACAAATGACAAATGACAAATTAGGTAAACCTAGATGATTAAGTTGATTGGTATTTTTCTCAGTCTGTTACTTGTGTTTGGCTGGGGTACTCCAGTTATGGCACAATCTCAAGCGCCCATAACTCAAGAACAGTTAAAACAAGGTGATGAGTGGGCAAATCAAGCCTTTACAGCGACGAATCAAGGTGATTTTGGGACGGCTGAAACTTACTGGACAAAGATTATTGAGCAATTTCCGACGAATGCGGGCGCATGGAGTAACCGGGGAAATTCGCGGGTGAGTCAGAATAAGTTACAAGAGGCGATCGCAGATTATAACAAAGCCATAGAATTAGCACCAAATGTCACCGATCCATATTTGAATCGGGGTACGGCGTTGGAAGGGTTAGGAAAATGGGACGATGCGATCGCAGATTATAATCATGTCTTAGAACTCGATCCTAATGATGCGATGGCGTATAACAATCGGGGAAATGCCAAAACAGGTTTAGGAAAATGGTCAGATGCGATCGTAGACTACAAAAAATCTAATGAGATCGCCCCGAATTTTGCCTTCGCTCGTGCTAACTACGCCCTCGCTCTTTATGAAACTGGTCAAAAAGAGCAAGCCATCCGCGAAATGAGAAACATTGTCCGTAAATATTCTAAGTTTGCTGATATGCGTGCCGCCCTCACTGCTGCATATTGGGTAAATGGAGAACAAGGTGAAGCCGAGAGTAACTGGGTAGCAGCTTATGGACTGGATAGCCGTTATAAGGATATCAACTGGGTAAAAAATATCCGCCGTTGGCCTCCAAGTATGGTATCAGCTTTAGATAAATTCTTGAAAATCAAGTAGGCGCTTCTAACTCAACAAAGATTTCTTTTCTTTGCCTATCTACCTGTTTTCTGGTATACATCATTGTAGTTAACCACAAGCAGGAACTATGACTCATTATGGGCTGATTTGTCCAGCAACAACTGGTCATCTGAACACTATGCTCCCCTTGGGTAAAGAACTGCAAAAGCGGGGTCATCGCGTCACCTTATTCGGTATACTTGATGCTAAATCCAACACACTGGCGGCAGAGTTAGAATTCCGGGTAACTGGTGAATCTGAATTTCCCACTGGAGCGATGGCTGAATCCTTAACTCAGTTAGGTAAACTGAGTGGAATCACTGCACTTCAATATACCGTCAACCTGCTCAAAGATCAGGCAGCGGTTCTCCTCAGAGATGCACCATCAGCACTGAAAGAAGCAGGCGTGGAGGTACTGTTGGTAGATCAAGTTTCACCAGAGGGAGGTTCTGTTGCAGAATTTCTGGGCATTCCTTTTATTACAGTTTGTAGTGCTGTGGTACTGAATCGAGAACCGAGCGTCCCACCTTATTTTAAAACCTGGGGCTACAATCCATCCTGGTGGGCGCGATTACGTAACCGAGCCGGCTATGCATTGCTGAGTCGCACCGTAAAACCCATTACAGGGGTAATCAATCAGTATCGCCAAGAGTGGAAATTGCCCCCACAGTTTAGCTCTAATGATCGTTATTCCCAACTAGCTCAGATCAGCCAACAGCCTTCACAATTGGAATTTCCAAGAGAAAATTTGCCCCAGTGCTTCCATTTTACAGGCCCTTATCATAGTCCAATTGGTCGGGAACTTCCTGATTTTCCTTATGAAAAATTGACCGAACAACCATTGATTTACGCCTCAATGGGGACTTTACAAAATCGCCTATTGGGAATTTTCAAATCTATTGCTGAAGCTTGTAACGATTTAGATGCCCAACTAGTGATTTCGTTAGGTGGTTCTACAAGTCCAGAGGCTTTGGGAAGTTTGCCGGGAAATCCCCTGGTTGTTGGTTATGCACCCCAATTGGAATTGCTGCAAAAAGCGTCTCTCACCATTACCCACGCAGGTATGAATACTACTTTAGAGTCCCTAAATAATGGGATACCAATAGTAGCAATACCAATTGCTAATGACCAGCCAGGCGTAGCAGCGCGTCTAGCTTGGGCTGGTGCTGGTGAGGCTATACCCCTGAGTCGTGTGAATGTTCCGAAGCTGCGAACTGCTATCCAAAAGGTGTTAACGGAAGATTCTTATAAACAGAATGCAGTTAGATTAAAAGAGGCAATTCAGAAAGCAGGGGGTGTAAGTCGAGCCATTGATATTGTGGAACAGGTTGTTGCTACAGGAAAGCCTGTTTTGGCTTAAACAAAGTAATCAACAGTATTAATACTGAACAAATAAAATAATATGGACTGGGACAATAACTCAATTGTATTTTATTCAAATTTTCCCTTTCATGTGGAAGATTGGGCACCTCCTTCTGTGAAAAATGGTATTGGAGGCAGCGAAGAGGCTGTCATTTACTTAAGTCAAGAACTAGTGAAATTGGGTTATCAAGTCACAGTGTTTAATAGATGCGGTGACATGGAGGGGGAATATAATGGTGTAGTTTATCAGTCTATTGATAAATTTAATTCTCAAGACAGCTTCAATGCCTTAATCTTTCATCGCGCTTGGACGCAACCGATGATGATGAAAGTACAGTCCAAAAAAACTGCTATTTGGATGCACGACAACCCTAAGTTATTTCCTCCAATAGAAGATTCTCAGCAACCAGAGTTTTTAGCAAGTTTTGACAAGCTGTTTATGCTGTCAAATTTCCATAAAGGTACACTACCAAACTGGATTCCTGAACAAAAAATCTTTCTGACAACTAATGGTATTAATCTAGAAAATTTTAATTTAACAGGAATTTCTAGAAATCCCAAAAGACTGATTTCAATTAGTGACTATACAAGAGGTATTGAACATTTACTTACTCAATGGAACAAGATTATCCAAGAAGTACCTGATGTTGAATTGCATATTTTCTATGGTTGGCAAGGAATTGATGCGCTGATTAATTCACCTTACATTACTAGATTTCCACAATTACCAGATAAAAAGAAGTACATTTTGCAACTTTTTGATCAAAAAAACGTCTATGAACATGGCAGAATTGGGCACAAGCAGTTAGTTGAAGAATTATTTAAATCTGGAATCTGGGTTTATCCTTGTAATACTCCTGTTGAGATTTTCTGTATTAGTGCTTGGAAAGCTCAAGCGGCTGGTTGTGTCCCTGTAGTAACAACTTACGCCGGCTTAGATGAGACTGTTAAATCTGGTATCAGAATTAAAGGGCCTGCTGGAGATGAACAGACAAACAATGCTTTTATTGAAGCTGTAATTGACTTGTTGAAAAATCCAGAGAAACAAGAAAGTCTGAGAAAGGAAGCATTATCTCTAAAAGATTCCTTTGGTTGGGATAAAGTTGCTAGACAGTGGCATGAGGAATTTTTATCAGTCTAAATAAATAAAGTCCAACATTGTGCCGCAGCTACGCCCGTTGTAGACATAGCGCCAAGCCTATCCCATCCCACTCTTCACGCTGAACTAGAGCTAGTCTTTTTTATTAATCTCCCAATGATTAAAGCAAGATTGTTATCAGCAAGTTATTCATGCACCCCTAGCTTGATTAATCTTAGACCACAGATTAGGCAGATGAACTCACCAATTCTTGAATCTGCTTTGGAGTCAATTCCTGCACATTACTTAAAACTACCACTGCTCCTGCTGCTAGCAGTGTCTGACCATAAGCATGACTACGGGCTGCTGTTTCCTGGACGTGGGGCGGTAAAACGCCTACACCAATCCAAATGCGAGAAGAATCTAGATTCCGTGCTTTCTCGACGGTATACATATCTGCTACCGTATCTCCCACATACACGATCGCTAATTTTTGCTCAATTCCATTATCTAATTCACGAACTGTGGCAAAAAGTCCAGTTGGGTCAGGCTTACCTGGCGCATCTTCCATCGCAATCAAAACTGGAGATTCCAAGCCCAAGCGTTTTTCCAATACATAGTTGGCGGAAGCACGAGTTGCACCACTAAAAAATCCCCAAGCAATCCCCGCTTGGGTAAGTTGTTCTAAATAGCTAGGTTGTAATAATAAAGGTTCATTACAGATATACCCAGTAAAATTATTTGGGTCTGTACCTCGGTAGCGGGATTGAAAAAAAGCAACGATCGCACTGTAATCTAGTTGCAGTTGTTCGCGGCTCTGTTTTTGGGTTTCAAAGTAGCGATAAATTAATTCTTGGGATGCTTCCCAATCGTTATTCCACACACCTTCAGACTTCAACTGGTCAATATCTTGTGGGGTTGGACGATATGCTTGGGTAGTAAAATATTCTACGGTATCTGCGATCGCTCGGCGATAGGAACCGCTAACATCGCGCACAACACCATCAATATCGAAAACAACGATCGCTTTTACAGAAGTTGGTTGAGTCATGGGGTAGGAAGCAAAAGAGTTTTAACCATCATAATGCGCTCATGACTCAGGTAAAAAATCGGGGTCGATGGCTTGCTCTAGTGTGAAGAGAGATTTTTCTGGGAAGATAGCGATGTCTAATCCAGTTTCAATGACAGCCAGGCGTCTAGCGGTTTGATAGCTTTCGTCAAAAACCTGATCAAAGTAAGGTTTCAAACTCGGACTTTCCTGAAGTGCCTTTTGGACTCGCCTACGATGTTCCAAAATTGTGTACTGCCAACTTTTTGAGCGCCTTTCAGTTTGAATTTGATATTTCAGCAGATGCATCAGCAACACTTCCAGATTGCTCTCCAATGCCCGCTTTTCACTTCTGCCCATCGTTTCAATTTCTTCAATCAGGTTGTCTAAATCCAGTTGTGTGAAATTTTTTTGCTTAAGCAGTTCTGCGGTGGTTTGAATCCACAGGTAAAAGTCTTGCTCATACAAATCTGAACTAGATGTTATTTGAGATTGGGGCAGTTGGGCAGTCACGTCGCTTCGCTCCGAATTCAAAATTAACAGTAAAATCTTTTAGATCGGGGTGCGATTATGGCTCTGACAATTCAGGTTATGTGGAAAAGTCCACCAAAAACCTAACCCCTTTCCCGACGCTCTAAGGGGGAAAATTCAAAGTCTCTCTCCTTCTAGGAGAGAGATTTAGAGAGAGGTTTTCTAAATGCCGTGAAAAGTCAGGATTATGGCTCAGGTAAAAAATCGGGGTCGAGGGCTTGCTCTGGTGTGAAGGGAGATTGTTCGGGGAAGGTAGCCAAATGCAATTCAGTTTCATCAGCAGCCAACAGTCTAGCATCATCATAACACTGTCCGGAAACTTCATAAAAATAGGGTTTGAGGCTAGGACTTTCTTCTAGAGCTTGTCTGAGGCGTTTACGATGTTCCCGAATTGTTGCTCGCCAACTACCAGAGCGCTTCTCGACTTGATATTTATACTTCAAAAGATGCATCAGCACCACTTCCAAATTGCTTCTTAGTGCTTTTTTTTCACTCCTGCCCATTGTTTCAATTTCGTCAATCAAATTCTCTAAATCTAGTTCTGTGAGCCGACCTTGTTTGAGCAGTTCTGCGGTGGTTTGAATCCACAGGTAAAAGTCTTGCTCATACAAAGAAGAACCAGATGTTGTTTGAGATTGGGGCAGTTTGGCAGTCATAAGCATCTGTAGTTAGCGCCGACTACACCTTATGGTAGACCATTCTCAATCACTGTTTGGTTATTTGATAGAGTATTGCGTTAAAATAAGCGATCGCTATCCTAGTTAAGTAATGCCCGGAAATTCCCGGAGGTGTGATTGACCAAGTTTATTTTGAAAATTTTGTGGTTAGACGAAAACGTTGCTCTAGCAGTCGATCAAATTGTAGGCAAAGGCACCAGTCCTTTGACTAAGTACTTTTTTTGGCCCAGAAATGATGCCTGGGAAGAGTTAAAGAAGGAATTAGAGTCCAAACATTGGATTACTGACCTGGATCGTGTCGAGTTGCTTAATAAAGCGACAGAAGTGATTAACTACTGGCAAGAGGAAGGCAGAAACCGTCCAATGGCAGAAGCTCAGTTGAAATTTCCAGAAGTTGCCTTCACAGGTAGCGCTTGATATTACAATATTAGCTATTGTTCTGTTCTACAAGCTGCCACAGTTTGATAGTCTTGTCCCGGCTGCCGCTTGCAATTAATTGTGTAACTTTGCTCACAGCAACAGCAGATACTGAGTCTATATGACCAGAGAGAGTAACAATCTCTTCTGCTGTGCTTACCCTCCAAAGTTTAACTGTTTTGTCGCAACTTGCACTTAGGAGTGTTTCACCATCGGCAGTAAAAGCCACAGCCACCACAGACCAAGAATGGCCTACAAGTGTGCAAATTAGCTGACCTGTGTTTACCTCCCACAATTTAATAGTGTTATCATCACTACCTGTCGCCAAAATTTGACCATCAGGACTAAAAGCGACTGTCAAAACCGCCCATGCATGACCCGAAAGGATGCCTAACAAGCTATGACATGGGCGGTTTTCAAATTTTCTCTGGAAACTTTCTAATGCAGGTATCTGCCACAAGCGAATTGTTCTGTCATAACTAGCGCTGGCTAAAAGCTGTCCTTGAGGACTAAATACTACTGAATTTACTTGTAATTGGTGTCCAGTTATGGTGCAAATTTCTGTGCCAGTATTTGCATCCCAGAGTTTAATTGTCTTATCCCAGCTACCACTAGCGAGCATCTGCCCATCTGGACTGAAAACAACTGATTTTACAGCGTGTGAATGTCCCAAGAGGGTGCAGATTTCTTTTAATGTCTCAACCTGCCACAATTTGATAGTTTTATCATCGCTAGCAGTTGCCAGAATTTGACCATCAGGACTGAAGGTGACTGATTTTACTGCTTGAGAATGTCCTGATAAGTTAGCTAGGACTTTTTTGCTATTTAAATCCCACAATTTAACAATTTTATCATCACTAGCACTGGCTAAAGTGTAACCGTCAGGACTGATGGCAAGGGCATTTACACTACTTAATCTCCCAGAATGTCCCGTTAGGGTATGCAAGCATCGCCAAGGGGGATTTGGTAATTTCAAATTTGGAGTTTTAGATTCCATACCCATTGCTTGCATAACTTCGTCAGCTGATTGAAAGCGGCGGTTCACAGCATTTTGTAGCAGCTTGTCGAGGATTTGCGCCAAGCGTAGATTCTTTGAGTCTTGTCGCCAGACATCGCTTACCTTAGTAGTAAGATATTGTTGCCAGACCCAACAATCGTTAGCAATATCAAATAAATCAAAGGGAGAAATCTGGGTAAGTAAGTAAATACAAGTTACACCCAAGCTATATAAATCACTAGCAAAAACGGCTTTTCCTTTCGCTTGTTCTGGTGCAGCATATTCTGGACTGCCGATACTGGTTTGTGATGTTAGCCGATCAATTTCTGTGACGATTTTCGCAGTGGAAAAATCGACTATAACTAAATCGCCCTTCTTGGTAATTGGGGATCTACGGATGATATTGTGGGGTTTAATATCGCGGTGGATGATATTGCGATCGCTCATCAACTGAAAAACTGGCAATAAATCTTCTAACAATTGCCAAATCTGAGTTTCATTAAAAGCACCTTCCTCTTCAACCACCTGGGCTAAATTAGTGCCTGCAATAAATTCTTGTACTAAATAAAAATGCCCATTATGCTCAAAAGAAGCTAAAAAAGGGGTAATTTGCGGATGCTTTCCTAATTCTTCTAGCTGTTGCGCCTTTTGCTGAAAATTTTTAAATGTTTCGTATTCCTGCGATAATTCTTGAACAACACAAGGAATTGGCGGAAACTGACCTTCATCTACAGCGAGGAAGGTTTTACAGAATCCCCCTTTACCAATCTGCTTGAGTAAACGATAACGTTCTTGTAAAAGCAAAATTTTCCTGCCAAAGTTATCAACCGGATTACATCTTAGAGGTTGTTTGAAAAGTCGTAAAGTATACTATAAACCACGCTTCCATTCCTCTTTGCGAAGGGTCGAGAGGCTTTGAAACCCCCATTCCCTCCTAGTGTTGGGGGGCTAGGTTTGGGAAGCTTAGTACAACATTTCATTAATTCGTAGCGAATTCTCTGCGAACCTTTGCGCTTCCTTTTGCGTTCCTACCCTGCGGGAAGGCGAAGCGCCTATGCGTTTAAATTTCAACCCTCAATTCGCCACGATTTTACGCAAAGCTGTACTTATATCTTATCAGAAATACTTTTCAAACATTATCTAAGATAAATGTAATAATACTAATTTCATATAACTGTAAGTAAGTTGGCGCCAAAAAAATAAAAGTATGTTACGAAACGTAAATAAGCTTAAAATCTTTACTAATGACCAATGACAAAGGACAAATGACAGCCTTAGCCAGTTAGCTTTAATTGCGCCGACCTACTTAGCTTGATGGCGTCCTATCCTTCTGCGAGTTACCGTCCAAAAGTAGTTGCTATATCATGGAAAAAACTAACGATCGCAATCAACATGAGCATGACATTAACATCAAAACAAGAGAAAGTTGTGCAAGTTTTGCTCGCAACAGGTAGATTCCACAGTGTTAGCGAAGTGATTGAAACTGCATTACACCTCTTAGAAGAAGAGAACCGCGCATATCAAATATGGGTAGACGAAACTCGTACCAAGATTGATGAAGGTATCGCATCACTTGAACGGGGAGAAGGAATTGATGGTGAGACTTTTGTTAATCAGCTTCTGGCAGATTTACAGCAGGTTAAAGAGTCTCCGAAATGAGTCAGTATATAATCTCACTACCTGCTTCTGTTGATTTAAGAACAATTGCTGACTACTTCGCTGTAGAAAATATTGAGGCTGGGGAGCGTCTGCTACAAGCGTTTAATCAAAGATGTCAACAACTTGCTAGTTTTCCCAACATGGGACGACAGTATGAAGACTTACGTTCTGGTTTACGAGGACTTCCATTGGATGGGTATATTATTTTCTACCAAATTATGGATGATGGTATCGAAATTGTGAGGGTTGTCAGTGGTAAACGTAACCTAAAATCTTTATTTTAGAATCCCTAATTTATAGAGTATGTTTTGGAAGAAGCTATGCGCGATCGCAAAAACAAAATATTGAATTACTAAGTAGGTCGGCGCAATTAAAGATAATTGGTGATGGCTGTCACTTGTACTGAGCGAAAAGGCGTTGGTTTCGATTCACCCTTACCAGTTTGATTCCATAAAATCATGGATAATAGCCCATCCACTAAACCATTATTGCTGCCGTTACTGCCGACCAAGACATCGGGAATCAAGCGGACATGGCGATCGCCGATAATTTGCATTAGTTGCATTGCTGTATAACCATCTCTTTATACACCAATGGTGGTGGCGGAAGTCACCCCTTTGTTAATCCAAACAATAGCTGCTCGTTCTGATGTAGAGCGAATCTATCTTGAGCGACGGAGAATTCCAAGGCAAAATGTATCGCGAGTCGTCGTCCAAGCAAACACGGTAAACACTAGAGGTCTGACTGGAGTAGCAGAAAGTGATAAAACTTCCTTCACAAGGCTACTTCTAGGGTTTTATTCCTATCCTAAGCATTAGTTCTAGGTAACTTTCCAATGAAGCAGGTTTCTCCAATTTTATTGAGTTTTCTGTTGATGGCTTCTTCTGCGCCTCGACCTCCTCAACTGTTAGAAGTGTTTCCTGCGGAGAATTTAGCACAGACATCCGTAGAGTTTGTTGGTGCTGCATTGAATTTTAGTTTGGGAGAAGAGGCTGAGCGTGGCTCGGTACAACTATTTGTTGATGGAGTAGATGTCACCAAACAGGCTCAGATCAGTGGCACCCGTGACTGGCCTCAGAGCTATTACAAAATTTCTTACACTCCGAATTCTTTTGAGCTAGGCATTCATTGTGCTGAAATTCGGTTTCGGACTACAGACGGCACAACGAAATCTTATAGCTGGTCTTTTTCTATCAAATCTCCTTAATGGCTGAAAAATTGTGTTTACGACTTTGATTTTGGCGAAATTTTAAGCACTATTACTTATTGACAAATACTTGATGACCTTACCTATGACCCATGCTTGTGCGTAAGTCCTAAGCAATTTGAAATAAGAATGCGACAGATGTATGGGTAGGGGCGCACAGATATCATTGGTGTCAACTTAAGCCTGGGCGAATGGAATTCGCGGCTACACAAACAAAGTCCGCCTGCGCGGACTAAGAGAAAATTAATATTTTTAACCCGCGCAGGCGGGTTTCGTCTGTGTAGACGCGGTTTCTAACCGCCCTTTTAACGTTAAGTTGACACCTATGCACAGATATGCGCCCCTACCGGATGTTACTAATGTTGCTTATCCACCGGAAAATTCACAACTATCGGTGGATAGCCGTTTTCTGTGGTTGGTTGTGTTTGGGTAACTACTGGTTGCGGATCCAAAGGTGTTGGTTTCAATTCACCCTTACCAGTTTGATTCCATAAAATCATGGATAATAGCCCATCCACTAAACCATTATTGCTGCCGTTACTGCCAACTAAGACATCTGGTATCAAGCGGACATGGCGATCGCCGATAATTTGCATTAGTTGCATTGCTGTATAACCATGTGAACCCAAGGCTTCCACACCAGCTTGGTAAGTTTCAGCTTTGGCGTTACCTGTGGCCCGAATACCTTCAGCCTCCGCAATTGCCCGGAGTTTTGTTCCCTCAGCTTCACCATTGGCCTGCTTAATTTGGGCTTGGGCTTTCAAATCAGCAATCTGCACACTCTGCTCTGATTGCACCATTTCTTCTTGGATATCAGCCAGTGCTGTCTCCCGGACAAGTTGTTGTCGTTGGGTTTGCGCCATCTGCTGAACTTCGTAAGTTTTGCGTTTTTCTTCAGCAATTTTCCGGTCTGTCAGTGTGTGCATTAATTCATCTGGCGGGGTAATCAAACCAATCAACGAATCCACTGCTTGCACATCATAAGCACGCAAGGCAGATTTAACGTATTCGGAAGCTTCAACTTGGCGATCGCTTCGCGCAGTCAAGAAATCCAAGATAGTATACTCTTGAGCGGAGTTGCGGAAATAATTCCCCACAATTGGACGCAAAACCTGATCGATGACGTTTTGCATCGAACCTAAGCGGGAAATCACTTTCGGCGCGTCGGAAGCACCAATGTGGATAATTTGGAATATCTCTAAATCAAAGGTGAAACCATCGAATGAGAGCAGTTTCAGCGCCTGCAAGTTGGTATCATAACCATGTTTGCCAGTAATCCTTTCAGTGAAGTTTAAGACAATATTTGTTGTTGGTACTAGCTCAATTTTCATCACCTTAGTATTGAGCGGGTGTTTACCCGGATACAACGGCTCAACCCAAACGCCCTTATGTCCTTGGTTTACCAAATTCCCGTGGGTGAAAGCTGCTCCGCTCACATCTTCGTGTTCTTTGCCTACGAAAGAAATCACCACACCCACATAACCGATAGGGATTTCAGTCATCGGGACTTGTTCAATATTTACCAACCAAGGGTTTAGGTTCCAGGAACCCGATAATAATACCTGTTCTTGTAAACCTCGTTGTCCCCCAGCATCGATAAATTTTTGACCATTTTGAAAATTATCATGGCCGTTAATGATCCGTCCAGCGATTTCACCTGCTGCAATCGGTGAACCATCCAAAGTAGTAACAATACCAACCCTCTCTGCTGCTATTTCATAAATGTGCAACTGTTGTGGACTCATCCCATGAGCGCTAGCATTTGCTGCTGTAATTACTTTAAACAGCGCAGTATTGATGCGGTAAGTACCTGCGGTGAGAAAACTCATTTGCCGACCTTTTTCGCCACCTTGGGTAAGGAATTTCCGAGCATCTTGGTAATTGTCACAATCGACGATTTTACCCAGAATCCGCTCTGGAGGGTTTGATTTGCCATCTGCTGCGACAATCAAGGCGATTTCCCCTTGGGGAATGACAATTACCGACTCTTTCTTTACAGAATACTGCCAAGGCCAATAGCCCCAGTGCCAACCAGGAGCTAAAGTATCTGCTTGCAAGCCAGCTTCTCCGTTGAGAGCAATCAAACTGCCGGCGGGGAGTCCACGCCCGGAAAGGGTAAATTTTCTCACTACAATGCCGACTTCACGCTCGCCAATTACTACCAGTCCGCCAAAGAATAAGGGGACGAATATGACGAAACCGCCTATAAGTATGATGGGAAACAGTACAACAGGATCAATTCCAGCAGCTTGATATTGAATCCTGCTAGTTTGTAACTGGGGAATATTTGGTGTGGTCTGATTTAGCTGGACAGTCGCCGAAGTAATTGCTTTTGCAGTAGTTATTTTGACAGAAGTAGCATTGGCAGAATGAATACTACCAGCGATCGCTAAGGTTGCTACTATCGATGCTGCAAAACGAGCTACCTTATTTTGTTTAGGTGTACCAAGCAAAAATGAAAAACTTTTCATAATTTTTGCCCAAATGGGCAACTAATTAGTTAAATTAACACTTCACTGTGCCTTGGCTCAATTTCTTAAACTTGGTGTAATTTTTTTGAAAATTTAATAAATAACGTCATCTGCGCCTTTCTCTCAAACCTAACCCCCAACCCCTTTCCTACGAGGGAAGGGCAGGGTGGTTTCATCCGAAAAAAGAAAAATAGACATCTCCAAAAAAGAATTGTTTTGACGTAGCACTGCTACGTCTCTACAAGGGTTCTGGGTAACGCATATTTAATTTCTACCAGATGTCTAATACATAAGTCTTGATTTCTGGTTTTGCGGCATGGCTTTTTACCCCGCTTCCATTCCTTTCGCCCACGAGTATCCCCACCCTGTAGAGGGATGGGGAATTACGCGAACAGGTTAAATTAGAGCAAACCGCCAGCCGCTTGAAACCGAGCGCGGGCGCGTTTGAAGGCTTGGGTTGCCTTGATCTGTGCTTGGCGATCGTCTCCTGAAACTTGATTCAGACTTGCTTCTGCTTGGTTGTAAGCAGTACGGGCTTCATCAAGGTTAATTTTGTCTCCACGTTCAGCGCCGTTAACCAGAATTGTCACTTCATTTTCTTCGACTTCGGCAAAACCACCCAAAAGAGCGATCGCTTGCCAATTCTGATTTTTAGCAGCGCGGACTCGCATGACACCAGTATCTAGGGCGGTCAAAAGTGGTGCGTGTCCAGTTAGGATACCTAGTTGACCAGTAGTGCTAGGCAAAACTACTTCTTCAGCTGGGGCATCCCATACTGTTTTATCTGGGGAAATTACACGAACGGTTAATGTCATTTGTCTTTTGTCCTTTGTCCTTCGTCCTTCGTCCTTTGTCACTTGTCCTTTGTCTTTTGAAATTTGCCATTAGCCATTAGCACTTGAACTAATGACTAATGACTAATGACCAATGACTAATGACTAATGACGAATGACTAACCTTTGATTTTTGCAGCTTTGGCGATCGCTTCGTTAATATCGCCAACTAAGTAGAAAGCCTGTTCTGGCAACTCATCCAATTCACCAGACAGAATCTTTTGGAACCCTTTGATGGTATCTTCCAACTTCACGTACTTACCAGGAGAACCGGTGAATACTTCTGCTACAAAGAACGGTTGAGACAAGAAACGCTCAACTTTCCGGGCCCGCGCTACGATCAGACGGTCATCTTCAGACAATTCATCTAGACCAAGAATGGCGATAATGTCTTGGAGTTCTTTATAACGTTGCAGAGTTGATTGCACCGCCCGAGCCGTATTGTAGTGTTCGTCACCGACAATATTGGGCTGAAGCATGGTGGAAGTGGAATTAAGCGGGTCAACTGCGGGATAAATTCCCTTGGATGCCAAACCGCGAGACAGCACTGTTGTACCATCCAAGTGGGCGAAGGTGGTGGCAGGTGCGGGGTCGGTGAGGTCATCCGCAGGTACGTATACTGCTTGAATAGAAGTAATGGAACCCTCTGTAGTCGAGGTAATCCGCTCTTGCAGTTCACCGACATCGGTTCCCAATGTGGGCTGATATCCTACTGCTGAAGGCATCCGACCCAGTAGCGCCGATACTTCTGAACCTGCTTGTACGAACCGGAAGATGTTGTCAATAAACAACAGCACATCCTGCTTACTTACATCGCGGAAGTACTCTGCCATTGTTAATCCCGAAAGACCAACCCGCATTCTTGCTCCAGGTGGCTCGTTCATCTGACCATACACAAGAGCAATTTTGGAATCATTCAGGCTCTCGTTATTGATTACCCCAGATTCAATCATTTCGTTGTAGAGGTCATTGCCTTCACGGGTACGTTCACCCACGCCAGCAAAAACGGATACTCCACCGTGCTGAGTAGCGATGTTGTTGATCAACTCCATCATGATTACGGTTTTACCAACACCAGCACCGCCGAACAGACCAATCTTACCGCCGCGTCGGTAGGGAGTCAGAAGGTCAACAACTTTAATCCCAGTCTCAAACACCGAAGGCTTGGTTTCCAAGTCCGTGAATTTGGGAGCAGAGCGGTGGATGGGTAAAGTTGTCTCAGCATTTACAGGGCCCCTGTTGTCCACAGGTTCGCCAAGAACGTTGAAAATCCGGCCCAAAGTAGCTTTACCAACTGGGACGCTGATAGAAGCGCCTGTATCGACGACTTCCAAACCGCGCACTAAGCCTTCGGTGGAACTCATTGCAACAGTCCGCACTTGGTTGTCGCCCAGCAGTTGCTGCACTTCAACAGTGAGGTTGATTTCCTGTCCAGCTTCGTTGCTGCCTTTAATGATCAAGGCGTTGTAGATTTGTGGCAATTTCCCGCCGGGAAATTTAACGTCTACAACTGGGCCAATGATTTGGGTAATGTAACCAATGTTTGTTTTTTCTGCGATTGTGACCATGCTGCGCCTAATGAGTGAAGCTAGATTTTAGATAAGGTCGGAGAAGACATAAAATTAAGCAATGTCACCTTTCAGATTAGCACTGAACGACCCTACTCTACGCCATAAATTGATCCTTAAGACTGCTGCCTGGGGAGCAAAATTAAGGTAAGTTTTAACATAGGGGTGGGAGATAATCAAAATCAAAACTGGCCTGTGTTGGAGCAATAGACACAGTAGTCATTAAAACAGGTTAGGAATAGACTTCTTGTATAAATCAAACAGGACTTACGCAAAATAATCAAAAAACGAACCGCATAGACGCAAAGCGGCTTCCCGCAGGGTAGGACACAAAGGACACAAGGTAATAAGAGTTTCAGAGAGTTATTGCTAGGACTTACGCATCATACATATGTACTATACGAAGCTTCGGCTTTTGAGCCATATTGAACACCCAACACCATTGGTGACAAGTTAAAATAACATCGCTTTTGTCAATCAGAAATTATGCTGGAAATTAAATAAGGAGTAAGGTATAAAACTAAGCTTTTTACTAGGTTTTCAGTATAAAGATTAACAATGAAGACAAAGATTAGGCGATCGCTAACCCAAAAACAATGTTTTCTATCACAGTTTTTGGCAGAATTTTCACTCTATAGATATATTGACAAATGCATCATAACCTTAACTTGTCACCAATGACCAAACAGAGTCAATATGCGACCAAATCAGGGCTGAAGCCCTTACTACAAATTAAAAGCTTTTATTTTTTGTGACACTTGCGTAAGTCCTAATAAAAGTGCATCGGGAGCATTATTTTCGGAAATTGGTATAAATTGTCAAGCTAGTTTTAAGACAATACGCTTGGGATAAGACTAAAACCCTTGTCCAGTGGACAGTGTAGAGACGTTGCAATGCAACGTCTCTACAGGCCTATGGTTCTCCAGAAAATCCTTAACCCAAGCGTATTGAGTTTTAAGAGTTTGTAGTAAAGACTTTAGTGCTTAAAAAAGAAAGACTAAAGTCTTTACTACGAACTTGTTTATTTCATTTTTTCAAAACTACATGGAAGGAATTTAAGTACCCAGTAATGGTTTTAGCTAAGGTTTTCTGCTGCTTTTTTGTAGTGATTGCCATTACTTGATATAATCTTCCTTCAGCAACATACATTCTACTTTTAGTGATTTTCCCTCCAGCATTGATGTATTCAATTTCTTTGCCGGGATGATTATTGGAACTACGAATGTTTCTTTGACTAATTAAATTACTTTTCGTAGTCTTTAAAGCCATATCCCGTGCATTATTAAGTACAGTTTGGGGGTCAGTAACTTGACCATAACTATAAGGAAAATCATTGTAAGCAACTACATATGCTACTTGCTGTTTTGGTGGTTGAATGACAAAGATTTCTAAGGTAATTTCCCCCATGTAAGTTTTTTGGTATTCGGTATTTCTGTTGGGGCTTCCCGGCATCAAAATAGTGAAGCGTCCATCGGGAGCAGTGTATAATTTCCATTGTGGCTGCATGGGTTGAGAAACGGTTGGTTTGACAACAGCCTTTGGAGGTTTGGGTTGACGGGCTTCCACAAGAACAGAGCCACCACAGACAATGGTGGCGACGATTAATGGCAACAGACTTTTAATTGTCATATTTTTTGCCTTTTGTGATGCTAATCTCACGGATGATTCTAGCTGTTATAACCTAGCAGCACATAAAGCAGCACCTATTAGCCCTACTTGCGGGTTGAGGATTATATACACGGGGATCTCTTCAAGGAGGCGGCGCATTCTACCTTTTTGGGTGAAATTTAATAGGAAATCGCTGTTTTGAATTAAGGGCAAGATTTTGGGCGCAATTCCACCAGCAATGTATAAGCCACCGTAAGGTAGGAGTTTCAGGGCGAGATTGCCGGCTTCTGCACCATAAGCGTCGATAAATAATTGTAAGGTTTGTTCACAGAGGCGATCGCTACCTTGTAATGCAGCTGCACCAATAGCAGCACCGGGATCAACGCTTTTCTCTTCCTGTCCTGCTTCTTGTTCCCAAGTTCTAACGATTTGGGCGATATCTGGTGATTCAGCAGCAAATTTGCGATCGCGCAAAAATTGGTAAATTGCCACAATTCCCAGCCCCGAAACCACCCGTTCTACAGAAATGCGCTGGATATCATGTTTACCCAGCAGGTATTTCAAGAGTTGAAACTCGATCTCGTTTCGAGGGGCGAAGTCAGCGTGTCCACCTTCTGAGGGAAAGACTTGATAGTGGTTTCCCTGTTTAATTAAAAATCCTTGCCCTAAGCCAGTACCAGCACCAATAATTCCAATGGGGGCTTCGGGTTGAGATTTGCCAACTTGCAACGTCAGCAAGTCGTGTTTTTGTAAACCTAAAATGCCATAACCAACGGCGGCGAAGTCGTTAATCAAAGAAATATGCGGGATACTCAGTTCTTGTTGTAGACGTTCGGTATCCAGGAACCAGACTAAATTGGTCAGTTGGGCAGTATTTTTGACAACAGGCCCTGCGATCGCAAAACAAGCCTTTTCTGGTATTGGTGCATTAGCTTTAACCAAAAATTGCTGCACAATTGGTACTAAATCGGGAAAATCGCCACTGTGGAAACTTTCCTGATAAATAGTATGTAAACTTGCTGAGTCTGATGTTTCAACCAATCGCAAAATAGTTTTCGTACCGCCGATGTCTCCTGCTAGTAACAAAGTCATAGAACTTATTGGCGAATTAATTACTTTTTTTGTAGGATATGCCCAACGTAGCAGAAGCCATGAACGCAAATCTCTATCACAAGTCTAAGCAAATCGGATAACTTCTTCTATATGGGTTAAATGAGAAGTATCTCCCTTTAGTTCTAATAACCATTCTGGATCTTCGCGTACCACTTTTACCAACGAACATAAGGAAGCTTTAACTTCTGTTTTGGCAATTTCCCCCACTAGCCCCATTGCTCCCCCCAAAACAGATGCACCATGTGCCACTAGCAGGATATCCTCTGGGAGGAACTCAGTAGCTAAACATCTAGCAGTTTGTCCAGAACGTTCTCGCACTCTTTGCTGAGTTTCAGGGTATTTAGCGGCAATGCGGGAAGTATAACTGGTGTCAATTCTGGGGAATAATTTTGCTAATGCTGGAGTTGAGAGTCTTTCGGGTTCTTCAGTCATCCAAGCTGGATTTAGCCATTCACTCAAACCTATTTCCAGTTTGATCGGTAAGTTGAGCAATTCTGCAACTGCATTTGCCGTTTGTACGGTTCGCAGGAAAGGAGAAGCGAAAATATGGGAAATATTTTCTCGTTTCAAACGCTTTGCTAACTGCTGCGCCTGCACCATACCATCATCAGACAAGGGTGGATCGTAGCGTCGTTCGGCGGTGAGAAACCAATCGGGGTTTACGAAATCGAGGCGGTTAGCGTGTCTTGCGATCCAGACTATTTGACTCATGAGTTTAATTATTCCGGTGAATAGAATTCGCCGCTAAACAAATATAGATATCTGCAAGGAGGGCTGCAAATATTAATATAGGACAAAAATCGTAATAATATTTAATAATCATCATGATTTGGAAAACTTATTAGTGGTGTCAGTGTAGTTTTAAACCCTTTAAAGCCTAAGTTTACGCGATGTGCAACTTATTCTTAAAACCCCACTTCCATTCCTCTCCCCATTTCGGGGAGAGGAATGGAAGTGGGGTCAAAGTGTATTGCACACAAACGAGAACGCTATATTTTCAAAGCTAGATTAAATCTATACAATTGCTTATAACTTCAACCATCCAAATAGTTGCCCTACAGTTAATTGAAAGCCGTTAACTAAATCAGGAACTGGTAATATTTCTTGTTCTTCTTGGAAAAGTTCTGGTTGCTGCTTTGGTGGATAGACTAAAACAGAACGCTCATCTGGATCAATTAGCCAACCGAAGCGACTACCATGTTTTAAACAATGTAGAATATTTCCGGTTACTTTAGTCTGGCTTTGATCTGGCGAAAGAATCTCAATCGTCCAGTCTGGATACGTATGAAAAACATTTTCGACCTCTCCACGTTCATCTAAGGGAATCCGTTCCCAAGCAAATACTGCTACATCAGGGACAATTGAACGTCCGCCAAAAGTACACCGTAACTCTGGGAAAGCAAGGGCAATTTTTTGAGGCTTGACTACAAAATTGATATTACTAACTAGTTCACCCTGTAATTTACTATGTTTTCCCTGTGGCATTGGCTTTTGAATAATTTGACCGTTGATGTATTCTGAGCTAGGTTTTGTTTCTGGTAGTTTCAAAAACTCTTCTAAAGTTAGGGGTTTAGTTGGTGATTTTACCATCTGCTTGTACCTCCAAAATTTTCATTTATTTACCCTAAATAAGCCTTTTTAACTCGCTCATCACTAATTAATTCTGATGCTGCGCCTGTTAAGGTAATAGAACCAGCTTCTAAAACATAACCGCGATCGGCAATTTGCAGTGCAAGATTAGCGTTTTGTTCAACTAACAAAATAGTCACGCCTGTAGCACGGAGATTTTCAATAATCGAGAAGATTTCCCGGACGATCGCAGGTGCTAAACCTAAGCTAGGCTCATCTAAAAGCAACAGTTGTGGTTTACTCATGACAGCGCGAGCGATCGCTAACATTTGTTGTTCACCACCGCTAAGGGTTCCTGCTAGTTGATTGCGTCTTTGCGACAACCGTGGAAATAGATCAAACTGGCGCTGAATATCTGCTTTGATCTCGGCTTGATTGGAGCGAATATAAGCACCCAAAAGTAAATTATCAAATACTGTTTGCCGCGCTAATACTTTGCGTCCTTCTGGACAATGGGCGATGCCAAGTTGTACAACTTCGTGAGTTTGGCGGCGGGTAATATTATGTCCATTATAGATAATGACGCCATTCTTAGGATTAACTACTTTAGAGATAGCTCGGAGCGTAGTAGTCTTACCGGCACCATTAGCACCAATTAAAGTAACTACCTCACTTTTTTGAATAATTAAATTAATCTTTTTCAGAGCTTGGATGCCGCCATAATTAACATCAAGTTCTTGAATTTCTAGAATTGTATGGTTTGGTTTACTATCGGATTTCATTGGCGGTTTACATCCAGAAATGTTGATTCCAAACCTAACATACATCAATCATACATTTCTTAAAACAGTGCGATGGGAAATAGCCCATCGTAGACATTGCTTCAACTTAAAAATCAACGCCAGAACACTGCAATCTCTATGATGTACTATTAATTACTGATAAAGATATCAAGGGTCTTGTGGCAAAAGCAGCAGATATTGGTAGCAAGCGACTAATTAATTTAGCTCCCGATGCATGGGTACAGTGGGTGACTCAGCGTCCTGAAGTCGTGGCGAAAGAAGTTCTCGGCTGTGAGTTTCAGTGGATTAGCCGCGAAACAGATGTGTTGGTGAAAGCATACAGTGCTACTCACGGAGATTTTCTGGTACTAAATGAATTACAGTTGCGTTATACAGCACATATGCCTCTACGCATGAGAGCCTATGCCGCTTTAGCACAAGAACGCTATCGACTCCCAATTTACCCAGTACTCATTAACATTTTACCTCCCCCATCTACGTTAACTATTGTCAATAGTTACGAGCAGGAATTTTTAGGATTACGCGCCATCCAAGATTATCGCGTGATTAATTTGTGGGAAATCGATGCTGAAATAGTGTTTGGGCAACCATTACCATCATTGTTACCGTTTGTGCCAATCTTGCGAGGAGGAGGAAAAGCATCAGTTGTGCAACGCGCCTTACAAGTGCTACGAGCAGATGTACAATTGAACCAATTAGAATCATTGCTGGCATTTTTTGCTAGCTTTGTGTTAGACACGCCTTTAGTGCAACAAATCATGAGGTGGGATATGGCAGTATTGCGAGAATCGCCTTGGTATCAAGAAATTCTCACTGAAGGTCTTCAGCAAGGTCTTCAGCAAGGTGCTAGACAGCACTTGATCCGAATATTACAACGACGCTTTGGTGAAATTCCCCAAGAGCTAGAAGCAAAGCTTGAAGGTAAAAGTGTAGAACAATTAGAAACTTTAATGGATAGCGCGATCGCGGTGAGTTCTTTAGACGAATTTGTGGTAGTTTTGTCTAGATAAATTCAATCATTTGTCATTTGTCATTTGTCATTTCCCAAATAAGCTTCAATTACAGCCGGATCATTTCTGACTATAGATGGTTCACCCAAAGCGATTAATTGACCAAAATGTAATACCGCAATGCGATCGCACAAACCCATAACCAATGGTACATGGTGTTCTATAAGGATGATCGTCAAATTGAAGCGATCGCGGAGGCTACGAATAAATTCACTCAATTGCTGCTTTTCGTTGGGGTTCATCCCCGCCGCCGGTTCATCGAGAAGTAAAATTTGCGGTTGTAATGCTAAAGCGCGGGCAATTTCTAGCCGACGCTGATCACCGTAGGCAAAATTTTTGGCTTTTTCGTCAGCGCGATCGCTCAATCCCACCAAATCTAATAAATCTAAAGCTTTTTGCTTAGTTTTAAGTTCTTCATTAGGCGCTGGTGGTAATCCCAAAACTCCTGTAATCATATTACTTTTAGTGTGTAAATGTCGGGCAATGATCACATTTTCTAACGCCGATAATTCCCCAAACAAACGGATATTTTGGAAGGTACGGGCGATACCTAAACCAGCAATTTGATGAGGACGCAGTTGAGAAATCTTTGCACCTTCATAAATTAATTGACCGCTAGAAGGTGGAATGAAGGCAGTAATCAAATTAAACAGGGTTGTTTTGCCAGCACCATTAGGGCCAATCAGTCCAAAAATTTCATGTTTATTTACACTAAAAGATACATTATTTACCGCCATTAAACCACCAAAGCGGCGAGTCAATGCTCTTGCTTCTAAGACAATATTGCTGTTAGTTCCTGGAATACTATGTGACATCATGTCCGGTTGATTACTTACTAGACCCGAAGAACCCCACCCCCGCCAAAGCTACGCTTCATCTCCCCTCCCCGCAAGCGGGGAGGGGTTCCGGTTATTATATTTAATTGCTCAGATATCATCTGATATTTTTGCATATTATTATGAATAAGTAAGCTGGCATAAATAAACTTTCATTATATTACGAAACGTAAATAGGCTTAAAGTCCTTACTAATGACCAATGACAAAGGACAAAGGACAAACGACAAATGACAGCCCTTACCAGTTAGCTTTAATTGCACCAACCGACTTAGTTCATTTTTGAGTTTTGCGTTTTGGGAAAATATCTGGAGTAATTAGCCCTTGGGGGAAAAAGATTGTACCTATTACTATTAGTAAGCCAAAAATAATTAATCTGCCATCGCGCAAAAATTGTGCTAACCAATTAGGGAAACCACCAGTATCAGCGAGACTTCGTAGAATTTCTGGTAAGGCTGTAAATACCATACCTCCAATTACCGGCCCCAAAAAACTTCTCGAACCACCAATCAAAACAAAAGTTAAATATATAATACTGCTATCAAAAGTACCTTGACGAGCATTCCAGGTATTGAGAAAGTGGGCGCTAATAACACCTACAACCCCTGCAAGTATAGCCCCTAGCGTAAATGCCAAAACTTTATAATAAGTGGGATCAATTCCCATTGCACCCGCAGCTAATTCATCTTCGCGGATAGCGATAAAAGCCCTTCCGACGCGGATGCGTTCTAAACGATAAAGCAGCACCATACTAATTAATAGTAAAGGCAAAGCAATCCATAAATATTCTAGTTGTGTTTGGAAAGGTTGAGGAATACCAAAAATTCCGACAGCACCGCCTGTAATATCTAGGTTGAGGGAGATGACGCGCAGAACTTCTACAAAAGCGATAGTTGCGATCGCTAGATAAATTCCTCGCAAGCGTAACGCTGGAATTCCGACTATTACACCCAATAAACCACAAATTACACCAGCAATTAACATCTCCAATAATAATAACGGAATGGGAAATAAATTACTGCTAGATGTCAAAACTTTTGTGGATAAAATTGCTGCAATATACCCACCTAAAGCATAAAATCCTGGACTAGCTAAAGACAGTTGTCCTGTCATTAAAGGTAAGTAAAGAGAGAGTCCTAATAGCGCTCCTAAAACCATAGAGACAATTAAAGAAGCGTAAGTAGCGAAAAAGTCGGCCATCTTAAAACATTTTGATTAGGCTTAATCAAACTATCGCTTTTATAAACTATAGCGGTTTTCGGTTGGGTGCAGTAAGTAGAGCGACGCAAATAAAGCAACTAGCTAAGGCTGTCATTTGTCCTTCGTCATTTATAAGGGTTTAAGAAACCCAACATTTTCATGGGTTTGTTGGGTAACGCATTGCCTCAAACGCCACGTGCTTCTCCCTTGGCGCTAGCCTCTCCCTTTGGGAGAAGGGGAGAAGCTAACGCGAATGCGGTTCGTTTTTTCATTATTTTGCGTAAGTCCTAATATGATTAAAACC
The DNA here is from genome assembly GCF_020829445.1 of Nostoc sp. CHAB 5836. Lineage (GTDB taxonomy): Bacteria > Cyanobacteriota > Cyanobacteriia > Cyanobacteriales > Nostocaceae > Nostoc. Next base: position 2,670 of record NZ_JAIVFV010000059.1, on the reverse strand, counting down.
CTTACTAATGACAAATGACAAATGACAAATGACAAATGACAAATGACAAATGACCAACGACAAATGACAGCCTTAGCCAGTTAGCTTTAATTGCACCAACCTACTTAATATTAAGCTGTTAATATTTGCTCTGCTGTCAGCACTAGTTCAGGAAAAGTTCGTGAAACAATTCGTTCTGAACCTCTAAACTGTGTGCGTTGATATTTTCCCTCAGCATCTAATAGAAAAACAAATACAGCCGGAACTTTTGGATTTCCCAAATATTCTCTTAGCCCGATTGCCAAATAATCTACAATCCAATATTCTGTAATACCTAAGCGTTGATATTCATCTAATTTATCAATATAGTCATCCTCCCAATTAGTTGATGTCACCTCTATAGCTAACTGAATAGGTTCTTCAAGTGCAGCATAAGCAGAACGATTTGAGCGCCATGTATCTTTATCTATAACGCTTACATCAGGCTTGCGCCCTTGTTCTATTCCATTAGCAGTTATAGTTCTAAATACTGCTGTGTTATTAACTACATAATTTAGGTTTTCTCGCCTAATTTCATCATTAAAGCCAAACAATAGAAAATTAGCGACATCATCATGATTTCTAGTTGCACGCACTTCTACAATTTCTCCATCTACAAGTTCATATAAACCTTCCTCTGGACACTCCTCTAAAAATTGATCAAAAGTTAATTTTTGTTTGGTGTATGTTTTCATAGCGCTACGTCTCTTTAAACTTTCTGAATAAACCGCCGTCCTAACAAACCTTGGGGTCTAACTAATAACATGATAAACAAAATTCCAAAGGCTACTGCGTCTTTATATCCAGAGTAATCAGCAGGGACAAACGCCTCTACTAATCCAATTAACAAACCTCCCAACACTGCACCAGGAATACTACCTAAACCACCTAAGACAATTACCGCTAAACCCCGCAAACCAAAAGCAATGCCGAAATATGGCCCAGCAATACTAACACTAGAGGCGACTAAAGTTCCTGCTAATCCTGCTAAAAAACTGCTGATGAAGAATGTTAGAATGATAAAGCGATCGCTATCAATTCCCAACAAACTAGCTGTAGTCGGATCTTCTGCGATCGCCTGCATTGCCTTACCATATTTAGTTCGATTGATAAAATAGGTCAGAATTGCCACAATCACAACTGATACAGTAAAAATTACCACCTGAACAGTGCGAATAGGAATTGGATTATCTGGACTACCAAAGTTAATTGCAGGTGGCAAATTACCGTAAGTATTTGCGGGGTAGGTATAACTTTCTGCGCCTACTAAATACTGGATCAAATTCACAATTACCACTGCTACCCCTAAGCTAGAAACAACAGTTAGCAAAGGGTCAGATCCTTGACGACGCAAAGGTTGAAAAGCAACACGTTCCATCACTACCCCTACCAATCCCGCCAAGGTACTTCCTAAAAGCAAGGATATAGCAAATGGTAGTTTGATCGGCAGGGCTGCATTAGCTAACAAACCATTAAATCCAAAGTTACCACCCATGAGTGCATAAGTGAAATATGCACCCAAGGCAAAAATTGCACCATGAGCTAAATTAATGATGCCCAAAATTGAATAAACTAAGGTATAGCCCAAAGCAAAAATTGCATATATACTACCGATAGATAACCCATTCAAAAATTGTTGCAAAAATAGAGTTATATCCATATCGCAACTATTTTATAAATACGAACTTTCCAGTATTTCCATCTTTATCCATCTTAATTTTGGCAACGTAAAATTCTTTTTGAGTCACATCACCTACTGCTGTGAAACCAATCTCACCCAAAGGGGTATTATACTTTCCAGTTATTATCTCCTGGTTCAATTCTGTACGCAGTTTATCAAGAGGTAATGTGCTGATTTTAGACTTTTTATCCAATTTTTTCAGAGCCTCAACATACACCTGCACCGCAGCAAAAGCTTGACCTGTAAATTGAGCTGGTTCTTTCTTGTATTGCTCAATATAGGCTTGGCGAAATATCTTATTGATCTCACCAGGATATTCAGGACTGTAAGCTTGAGCAATCAGCACACCATCGCAAAATGCTTTACATACAGATAAAACATTTGGTGTATTCAGACCATTCCCGCCAATAATTATGCCTTGATAACCCAGTTCTCGCAGTTGTCGCACTAAGTTACCACCATCAACAGCTAATCCCGAAATAATTACTAAATCTGGTTTTAAGTTAATTGCATTAGTCGCTTGGGCTTGAAAGTCTGTATCAGTTGTTTGGAACTTTTGAACTGTTACTAATTCTAGCCCTTTATCTTTAACTGTTTGTTGAAAAATCTCCGTTTCTGATTTGTTAAATGCATCATTTTGGGCATAAAAAACTGCCACTCTTTTAATTTTAGGATTCTGAGCAAGTGCAATTTTCACAGAATTAGGGGCAACTATGGAGACGGGAGCAGATACACGAGCAATATAATCACCAATTTCCGGAATTCCTTTTGCGGTATTTGATGCTCCAATAACTGGCACTTTAGCACGTTCGGCAATGGGATTAGCACTAAAAGCTTGCTGTGACAAAGTAGGACCAACAATCCCGACAACTTTATCTTTGTTAATTAAAGTTTGAAAAGCATTAATTGCTCCGGCTTCATCTCCGCTAGTATCTTGGATTACTAATTTAATCGGAGTGCCATTGACACCA
>NZ_JAIVFV010000058.1 GCF_020829445.1 Nostoc sp. CHAB 5836 | reverse complement strand
AGTAAATGAATGCTCAATCAACTCTCAGGTGCGGTGACGCGTAAGGTCACCGCCACTTTGTTGTACGCGATCGCATAAATTGAGGGGTGACAAGCACGCATCAGTCGATAACCCGCAACTTGGGTTATTAGCTTTACGGGCTGGTTTGCGTAAGTCCTGTCACTGTAAAGTTATGTGACAACAATCAGGGTATTGTAACTGGGGACAATCCATTCGGGTTGGAAAGGTTGAGCGATCGCTGTAACTTCCATCTTCCAAGCCAAGGAGTAGCGCAGCGCCAGGGTTTTGGCTTTGTTGAGTCCGATTTCTGCATCACACAAGCACTGGCAAAAAACGTTAGCTGACTCAACGCGATCGGGGTCAACAAAGTAGAGTTTCACCTGTTTACCTTGCTGAGAAAGAACTCTACCTAAAGTGCATTTACCTTAACCTGCTGACGGGGCGACGAAATAAGCTAAAAAGCTTATGAGGTAAAGGATGCAGCAATTTATGGTAGAAAAAGATAGGTCTAGTTTTGTCAAGAAGACCAATAAGATTGATAATGTTACCTAAATTCTACCAAACACATCTCAAAAGTCAACTGAGTACTACCGAATATCTCTTGCTGCAAATTTTGATAACTGTACTGCAATCGATAAGTTTACGATAGTTCCTAATATCAAAGCAAACGCATCTAAAGTATAAGAATCCTTTAATAGCAGAGGTTTCGGCGTTTTTCCATTTAGCCGATTTTTCATCAATATCCTTATGCCGTAAGGATTTCAGAAATGTTGCAAAAAGTTAGCTTTACCTGTACGCAAGCGTTCCCTGTCAAACAGCAATCCTAAAGCTTGGAATTGTTCTTGGGCAGTGGTTTTTCCGTGTTGTTCTGAAATGTAAGATTTTAAAGTTTCAGATGTAACAGTGAGGTTGGCTTTGACAATGGCCTGTTCTGGTGTTAGCCATTTTGCGGTCATAGCTTTTTTGGCCTTGTTAACTGGTGTGCAAGCGGTTGTGGCGGTAGCCAGAAGTAGAAACTGTTTTTGAGACTACGGTACTGCTAGACTAAAACATATCCCCTTTGCTTTTCTTCGGGAGCCATGTCTACGGTAATTACCCAATCCCTGACTCTGGAGGAGTTTCTTAAGCTACCAGAAACAAAACCTGCAAGCATTTACATTAATGGTGAGATTATTCAGAAGCCAATGCCGAAAGGGAAGCATAGTCGATTACAGTTAAGGCTGTGCAACAGTATTAATGATGTTGCCGAAAGCGTGCATATTGCTTATGCCTTTCCAGAACTGCGCTGTAGTTTTGGTATCCGTTCAATAGTACCTGATGTAGCGGTTTTCAACTGGTCGCGTATTCCCTTTGCTGTTGATGGGGAAGCACCGAATGATTTTTTGCTTTCTCCAGACTGGACAATTGAAATTCTGTCTCCCGAACAAAGTTCAAATCGAGTCACAGGCAATATTCTCTATTGCTTAGATCATGGTTGCCAATTAGGTTGGTTGATAGACCCAGAAGATCGTTCCATTTTGGTCTTCCGTCCAAATCAACAACCAGAACTTTTGCAGGGTGATGAGCGTTTGCCAGTGTTAGCCGGGATCAACTTGGAGTTAACTGTAGCTCAGGTGTTTGGTTGGCTAAAAATGAGCAGTTAGAGAAACAGCTAAAACAAGTTCTCCACCAATACTCGTCGGTTAAGAATTTTTCGTCATAATTTTAGTGTGTAGAGACGTTGCACTGCAACGTCTCTACGGGATTGGATATCAGTTGATTTGTCCTAACCGAGCAGTATTGAGTTCTCCACAAATTTTTGATCACGTAAAAACAACGTGAGTTCGACGAACCTCTCCCTCCCAGCCTCCCTGTCCGTTTCGGAGAGGGAGGAGCAACGAAAAATTCAGCTTTTGCTCCCCTCTCCGTGTCGGAGAGGGGTTGGGGGAGAGGTCAAATAATACTTGTCGAACTCACGTTAAAAACAGGAGTTTCAGCCATCGTGAATCAGGAGTATTCACCATTGGTTTAAGAGCATAGATGCTTATAACCTACACCTCACTAGGCAAAGTTTGATTGGCGAATTACTAGCTGGGGAAACTCCTCTAGACAAGTTGACTGGTTGAAAGGAGAATCCCACGGCTGCAAGCCGTGGGAGGGTCAACTCTACTAACTCAACTCAGTTGTTCAAACTTAAATTTCCCTTTAATAAACTTGTTAAAGTATTGACCATCAGATGGTGCATTTTCTAAGGCTTCCTTTACACTCAGGGGTACTTTGAAATACTCATAAACACTTCCATTGTCAAATTCAATAGTTAATGTTTGCGTTGTTGGATCATAACGAAATTCTTTAATCAGGCTGCTGGGAGGCTTGAGTAAGGGGAAGGCGATCGCATCCCGAATACTGGCACAATCAGTTAATAACATCACCAACCGATCAATCCCAATCCCTAAACCACCTGTAGGCGGCATCCCATATTCCAAAGCTGTCAGAAAGTCCTCATCTACACCTTGGGCTTCTAAGTCGCCAGCAGCTTTTCTTTCAGCTTGTGCTTCTAAGCGTTCTCTTTGATCGATGGGATCGGTAAGTTCTGAGAAGCTATTCCCAGTTTCTCGCCCGACTATAAATAACTCAAATCTTTCCACCAAACCAGGTTGAGAACGGTGCGGTTTTGCTAAGGGCGAAATTTCTACAGGGTAATCAATTACAAAGGTAGGTTGAATTAAATTGGCTTCTACCTTCTCTTCAAACGCCAAATTTAGTAACTTACCAATTGATTGGGCTTCATCTATACCAGGAATACCAGCATTTTTACTTGCTGTTTTTGCTTCTTCCAAACTTTGGAACGAATTAAAATCTAAGCCTGCAAATTCTTGAACTAAATCGTGCATTGTCACCCGCCGCCAAGGTGGTGTTAAATCTATAGCTTCCCCTTGGTAGGTAATTTCCAATGTGCCGAGTACCTCTTGAGCGACAGTAGTAATAATCCCTTCTGTCAACGCCATCATATCATTGTAGTCGGCGTAAGCTTGGTAAACTTCAATCGTCGTAAATTCGGGATTATGGCGAGTCGAAATTCCCTCATTGCGGAAAATTCGCCCCAATTCAAACACCTTTTCAAAACCACCTACAATCAACCGTTTGAGATGAAGTTCTGTGGCAATTCGCAGATACAACTCCATTTCTAAAGTGTTGTGGTAGGTGATAAATGGACGTGCATCTGCACCCCCAGCTTCACTTTGCAAAACTGGTGTTTCAATTTCCAGAAAATCCCGTTCTTCTAAATAACGGCGAATACCAGCAGTAATTTGGGCGCGGCGGCGAAAAGTTTGTCGCACTTCGGGGTTAACAATCAAGTCAACATAACGCTGACGGTAGCGCTTGGCAACATCCGTTAATCCATGCCACTTGTCGGGTAGGGGTAACAGGGATTTGGTGAGGATAGTATATTGTTTAACGTAGACAGATAACTCGCCCTTTTCAGTCCGTTTAATAGTACCTTTGGCTCCTAAAATGTCACCTGCATCTGTAAGTTGTTTTAAGTGATTGAAGGCATCAGCATCAATATCTGCCATACCTTCTTGGATGCGATTTTTATCCAGATAAAGCTGAATTGTACCGGTTTCATCTTGCAAGGTGAAGAAAGCCAACTTACCGAAAACGCGACGCGCCATAATGCGACCGGCTATAGCAACTTCTAAATCAACTTCTTCACCACTGGATAAATCGGCAAATTGTTCTTGCAACTGCGCTGCATGATGGGTAGATTCCCAACGATAAGCGTAAGGGTTAGTCCCTAGCTGCTTGAGTTGTTCTACTTTCTCCAGCCTCGCGGCTCGGATATCTTCTTCCGACATGGTAACGAACTAAATAGGGCAAGATTAATTATAGATGCTGCGAAAGTTTACAGTGTAGAGATAGATATTTGTCCTTGAGGGCGCGTGCGTAGGCGTAGCCCTCCGGAGGCATTGCTAAAGGAAATATACAATGACACAAACCAGAGTGCGCTTGTGGAATGTAGACGAATATCACCGGATGCTTGAGACAGGTATTATCACAGATGATGAACGGGTGGAACTGATAGAAGGGCAAGTTATCCCGATGAGTGCCAAAAGTCCTCCCCATGCAGCAACAACACTGTGCGCGTCCGACTATCTGAAGCGGCTGCTAGCAGAAGTTGCTCTAGTTCGAGTACAAGATCCCATTCAGTTAAGCCAATATTCGGAACCGGAGCCAGATATCGCTGTTGTCCAGATTGATGCAAGAAAGTACATTGATCGCCATCCTGCACCGAATGAAATCTTTTTACTCATTGAGGTAGCAGATACAACACTAGATACAGATCGTAAACAAAAAGCGCCTTTATATGCTATGTCCGCAATTGCTGACTACTGGATTTTGGATGTGAATCAGCGTCAGGTTTATGTTTTCCGCGAACCGGGTTTGGAAGGCTACAATCTTGAATTTATTTTGCAGGAGGATGCAATGTTATCCTTGATTACATTTCCAGAAATTGAAGTCCAGATTAGTCAACTGTTTCCATAAGTTTAGCGATCGCATTTTATGTCTGTCCTGTTTTTAGCAGATGTCTAGATGAAATAGCTTTCATTTTCAAGTTAGTAAATTGCACGATCGCCTTTACCAAATCTTCCTGTTCTGGTTGTAAATTCAGTTTTTCTAGCCCTTGATTGATATTATTACCAGCCCGGAGGTGGTGAGTCAGTTGGGCACGCTGGGCTGAGTTTAACAGAGCCGCAATTTCCCTGTTTCTTCTCTGACGCACAGATTGGAGTTCTTGGCGTTGTAAAGGAGTCAAGTTCATCTCCGACGAGGTGGAGTAGCTTGCAGTTTTGGTAGTCTGGGCGAAAATAACACCAGAAGTAATATTGGTTTGAACGGGTGCAGCGAAGGCAATTCCCGGTATGAAGAGGACAAGAGCAAGAATATTAGCGAACACAAATAGCCGTTTTGTCAAGTAAATTGCCATATTCAGAAATGCCTATTACACAGTGGTGGAAGTTTGCCTACCTTTAACAAGTTGCTCAAGCAACTTGTTTGGTTAATTAACCTCCAAAACCAGGAATTAAACGCTTGAGGGCGCGACCAGCAACATCGCTATAGCGCAGTTCTCCACACATAATCTTACCCATAATTTTGGCACCAGAGGGGCGCTTAACACCAACTTTGTAGCCAATGCCAGGAAACCGATAGAATGCTCCACCTAATTTTTGCGCCCAAGCCATTTCAGTACCCCACTGTCCATTAATGGCTTCGCTATATTTTTCTAAAGCGTTCGTATCACCAGAAAGAGCCTCATTAATGGCTCCTGCTGCAATCAAACCGCTAAAAATTGATGGACGAATGCCTTCTGCTGTCATTGGATCAACTACACAAGCAGCTTCCCCAGCCAAAACCGCATTTTGGGTATGCAACTTTTGGTTGCCATTCCACAAGCAAAGGGGATAACCATATTGCTTGCTAGTTTTGATATCTAGATTAAACGATCGCGCGTACTCATCTAAAATCTTCTTAAAATCCTGGGGTTCGCCGCCGATAAATGTACCGACACCAAGGGAATAACCATCAGCTTTTGGGAAGTTCCAAATGTAGCCATTTTTCACTAAGCCAAACTCGAAGTGAATTGTAGATGTATCCTTGACATTTGCAGTAACTTCTGCTTCTAAAGCTGCTGCTAAACGACGTTTACGGTCTTTAAAGCCTAGCCATTTTGCCATTGGGCCTTTGGCACCATCAGCCGCGATTAAGTAGCGACCTGTAACTGGGCCATTGGCTGTGTTAACTTGCCAATAGTCGCTTTGAAACTCAATACCCGTTACTTCCGTATGATCTCGTAGTTCAGCCCCTTGCTTCTGTCCTTGTTGCACTAAGAAATGGTCAAAAATATCTCGTCGCACCATCCAAACTGGTTCTTTTGTGGCGATTTTTGCTTCTACGGGGTCGCCCAAATTCCAAGTAAAACGAAGGGAGTCGGCTTTTACAGAAATCGCTGGGCTAAAATCAAAGTCAAACCATTGAGCGATCGCTGGAGATACACCACCACCACAGGGCTTATATCTTGGCAGGGATTCTTTTTCTAACACTAATACTGAGCGGCCCTGCTTGGCTAAATGATATGCAGCTGTTCCACCAGCTGGCCCAGCGCCGACGATGATGCAGTCGTACATAAGGCTGAATTTTTGCTCCTCAATTAGTTTAAGCTAACGCGCCTACCAATACCGTTGTTAAATCAAGGCATTTTTTAATCCTTTTAAAAGCTGAGGAAAGATGATCACCTTTTACTTTCAGAAGTGCGAGGCCGTAAGCGACGCGCAAAGCGAGTCTTCTCCCAAAGGGAGACGATACCGCGCAACGAGCGTCATAGCCCGTCGTAGACATCGCTTTTTTGTGGGGAGATGAGATCCTATTTTTTAGTGCGATCGCAGTTACGAATTATAATTGCATTATTTGTAGGCTGGCTTGACGAAGGAAACACAACAGGGTGTTAAGTTGATTCTCGCATAATCCTCTGTTATCTCCTAATCTTTGGGTTTGTGGGGTTTGTTGGGTTTCGTGCCTCAACCCAACCTACGAGCGATCGCACTCAACCCAACCAAGATGTGATCGCCTTCCTGTTTGTCTCAACGCGCGAACACATCCTGTCCCGTCGTGAAAGCACGCGCCTGAATTGAGCGATTCAACTGGTGCGACTGACCATCGGTGTGAACCTTCACTCCACCGAAATCAGCGCCCATCGCTTGACCAATCGACCTTTGCAGTCTGGCATCTAAAGATTGTCCTCTTAGGCAATTTTTGAGAACGCCCGCAGAATGCAGGTTTTGGGCTATGGGTTGAAACCTCAATTTCCAAGCCTGAAACCGTTGCTGTCTATGGAATTTAGCTTTTTTGTCTAGCTCTGATCCTCTAATTTTGGCGAAGGTATTGTAAAATCATCGAGCATTTATGCAACGCCATTACCCCTACACATTAAATCGGAATAACATTACATCCCCTTCCTGCACAACATACTCTTTCCCTTCACTGCGAACCAACCCTTTCTCCTTCGCCGCATTCATCGAACCACTTGTCACCAAATCTTTATAAGCGACAGTTTCAGCGCGAATAAATCCCCGTTCAAAATCACTGTGGATTACACCAGCAGCTTGAGGTGCAGACATTCCGGCATTAATTGTCCAAGCGCGGGTTTCTTTAGGGCCACAGGTGAAATATGTCCGCAAGCCTAAAAGCATATAAGTTGCCCGAATCAATGATTTCAAACCACCTTCTTCCACACCTAAAGATGCGAGGAAATCAGCTTTATCTGACTCTGGTAATTCCACTAATTCAGCTTCCACTTGGGCAGAAACTATCACAACTTGGGCATTTTCTGTTGCTGCTATTTGCCGCACTGTTTCCACAAAATGATTACCCGTTGCCAACTCATCCTCAGAGACATTTGCGGCGTAGATAATCGGTTTATAAGTGAGCAGTTCTAATCCTTTAATAATTTCTGTTTCTTCTTCATTCAAGCTTACTTGACGCACCGATTTACCTTCATTTAAAGCCGCAGCTAATTTTTCTAAGACTGTGATTTCAAACTGTGCATCTTTGCTAGTACGAGCTTGTTTGCGAGTGCGGTCAATTCGCCGCTCAATTTGTGATAAATCCGATAAACCCAGTTCTATATTAATGATTTCAATATCTCGTGCTGGGTCAACAGAACCAGCAACGTGGATAATATCATCATTCTCAAAACAACGTACCACATGGACGATCGCATCAACTTCCCGGATGTGGGACAGGAATTGATTCCCTAGTCCCTCACCCTGACTAGCGCCTTTAACCAAACCGGCAATATCGACGAATTCAACCCGCGCCGGGATAATTTGTACCGAACTGGCAATTTTAGCAAGAACATTTAACCGTTCATCCGGTACTGCGACAACGCCGACATTCGGTTCAATCGTGCAAAAAGGGAAGTTAGCTGCTTCTGCTTTGGCATTAGCAACTACGGCATTAAATAAAGTAGATTTTCCGACGTTGGGAAGTCCGACAATTCCGGCTCTTAGCATTTTCGATTTTCGATTTTAGATTTTGGATTACATTACCAAGGTAATCTAAACAGGTTCCGGTATGGTTTGGGGAATTGGCCCTGGAACCGTCTGAGGAATGGGAGCAGGTACTGTTTCTGGTACAGGCCCAGGTAAGGGTTGGGGTATCGCCGGCCCCGGTACAGGTTCAGGACTAGGTAGCGGATTTGGGACAGGAGTAGGAATTTGTGGTTCTGGTATAGAAATCGCAGTGGGATTAATCATCGTAAGTCCAAATTAAATTATTCAACCTTCCCACGCTAGATGACAACCTCATCTCTTGACATCTCCCCAAATAGCTATACCCACCAACACATCCTTTAATAACTTACCGCTCTTCTCATTCTCAGCGTCCCTCTGCGCTTCCCTTTGCGCCCCTCTGCGTTTAAACTCCAACCTCAATTCGCCACCATTTGCACAAAACTACTCCTCCTTCACCCTTTCCACCAACTCTGGCACTGGATCATAACCACCTGGATGAAACGGATGACAGCGCAAAATCCGCCGAGTTGCCATCCAGCTACCACGCAACACTCCAAATCGTTCAATAGCTTCAATAGCATACATCGAACAAGTTGGTTGAAAGCGACAAGTCGGGAGAAACAACGGCGAGATAAACATTCGATAGCCCCGAATCAGCCAAATAAATAATAGTTTCATTGCAGTTACCCAAATCTTATAAATTAGTAACAGAGGTAAAAATTTTCATTTTGTTGCATCTTTGTTAATTACATTTTCTGATTTCACCTCAATCCCGGCTTTATGGCTGCAAATTGCCTTAGCTGCAATTTGGGTGTTACTCATCCTCCTGATTGCATGGGTGGTAAATCGCTTTGCCGACAAGCCAGAAATCGTGCGGAAGATAGTTCATATTGGCACTGGTAATGTGATTTTAATCGCTTGGTGGCTTGATATTCCCGCCAGTGTAGGGATTACAGCTTCTATTTTAGCGAGTGCAATCACCTTATTATCCTACCGATTGCCCATTCTTCCTGGTATTAATAGCGTTGGACGGCAAAGCTTAGGGACATTTTTTTACTCTGTCAGTTTTGGTATTTTAGTTGCTTGGTTTTGGTACTTGCAACAACCCCAATACGCAGCACTCGGAATTTTGATCATGACTTGGGGAGATGGACTAGCAGCCTTGATTGGGCAACGCTTTGGTAAACATAAGTATAAAGTTTTTGGTACGCAAAAAAGTTGGGAAGGCTCCCTAACTATGATGCTCGTTAGCTATCTTGTCAGTAGTTTGATTTTAGTTGGAACTCAAGGAAACAGTTGGCAAACTTGGGCGATATCGCTGATAGTAGCAGTTATAGCTACTGCTTTAGAGGCTGTTTCCTTTTTGGGTATTGACAATTTGACAGTTCCTTTAGGTAGTGCAGCCCTTGCTTTCTTTTTAAGTCAGTTAGTTTTGAATTAGTAAGCTGTCGCGCGTATAACTTGGATGGCGATCGCTATCCAAGGGAGTTTTCATAACTGATTTACTGGTTAAGCAGTCCGATCTCCATTTCAAGGCAATACGGTTCACTTAATCTTTTTTTTACGAACCACAAAGGCGCAGAGAACACAGAGAGAAGGAGAAGGAGGAAATGCTTAACCCAAGTGTATTGCACTAAAGCCTGGTGACTTCAACCCTCTTCCTTGTCTTAGTTGAGCGAGTCCTATCTGTGGGAATGCCATCAAGGTAATAATCCAACTAGTCTTGTACCCTCCGTTCCCAGTAGGCTTCAATCCGTAACGCCTACACAAGTCTTTCAACTCAGTAATAGTTTTGATTTCGAGTTCTGACCTTGTGAACATAAAATAGAGTTACCCATTTGTAAAAGTGGTATCGGTGAGTTACAAGTTTTCCAGGCAATTACTCACCGAATAATAACTTTATTCCGTTGTTAACATCGACTTCAAGCTATATTTACGTTTATACATAAATGCCTAAAGCTAAGGGTAAACCTGAAAATTTTGGAAACCAACCAAGCAAGGAATTAACCGAACAATTAAACTTTCGAGTCACCAAAGAAATGAAGGAAGAGGTAAAAGCTAAGGACGACCCTCCTGAGTTTTGTCGCCAAGCTATCCAAAAAGCCCTAGATGAAGATAGGGAGAAGTAGTTAAAAGTTTTTGGACTAATACTTTACGCCTAACGCTCTTTTATGACTCTGGAGAAAGAATAATCGAGGCGACTGGAAGTCGCGGCTACACAGGCAAAGTCCGCCTGCGCTGACTAACGTGAAAATAGGGTTTCAAATTTCATCTGACGAGAGTAATAAAAGAGCGCCAATGTGAATTAAAAGCTTTAATTTTGTAGGATGCGTTATGGACGCTAGTCCTAACGCACCGAAGATATCGGACTATATTTTAGATTTAGAAAGGAAATTGGACGATATCTTTGAACTTAACAATACTTATCATTATGTCAAAATTTTCTTCTCGGAGGAAAAATGATGCTTATAAATCGATTATTTAAAGGACTAGCTGTTGTATTGACAGTAATGGGAGGCATAGCAATTATTTGGTTATTAGTTAACTTGGTACAGTCGCAGCTAATAATATCGTCCTCTCCAGGCAGTTCTTTAGCAAGGCGTACTTTATTCGGTTTACAGGCTGCAAAAATTGAAATAAATCTCAGACTTGTGTTCATTGCTAGCGCAGTTGAGATTGCCTTATTCTGGCTACTAGTACTTCTTGATGTTGTCTCTCGACATCGTGGTTTAATAGCTACTTTAGTCCTCTTTATTTTCGTTGGAATTGTCGTCTTTATTGTTTACAGTAAGTATTCAAGTGTTTTTTTGAGCTGATTGACAAAATTTACACTATTCTAAATTCTAACCTCTCACAGATGATTACCGCGATCGCTCCAAAATCCAATCGAGTAAAATCGGATTGACTAACTCCGGCGCTTCATCCTGCGGACAATGCCCCACTCCCTCTAAAGGAATAAACTTTTCTACTTGAGGAAAGTTAGCTAATTCTCTCCCTAATTTAATTGGTTCCCACGGATCAGCTGTTCCCCACAAGATAATCGCCGGACACGCTAACAGTGGCAAAAGGTCTTCTGGTAGTGGCCCTGTAGAATAAGAAGTAAAGGCGAGAAAAACAGCTACAGCCCCCGGATCCCTTGCTGGTGAAGTGAGAATATCTACCAACTCATCTGTCACCATCTCAGGATTCGTGTATGCTTGTAGTAGAATTTTCCGCACCGTTTTTGGTTTGGCAAGTTGATTGAAAAAGAAATCGCCAACTGCTTTGATAGATAACAGGCGTTGCAGTAGAGGCGCTCCGTAACGACGAGACCAAGGTAAAGTTACCCGTTTGCGATCGTGCAACAGCCGTAAAGAACAGTTGAGCAAAGCAACTCCCAAGGCAATATCTGGGTTGCTGACTCCTGCTTGCATGGCTACAATACAGCCAATGGAATTTCCCACTAAAAAAGCTGGCTCACCCACTACTTCACGGCAAAAATCTGCTACTTGCTGTCCCCAAGTTTCTAGTGTGTAAGCAATTTGTTCACCAGGTTGAGGTTTTGCCGAAGCGCCAAAACCAATCAAATCGATCGCATAAACACGGCAATTTTGTGCTAATACGGGAATATTTTTCCGCCAGTGCCCCCAAGAAGCGCCAAATCCATGCACGAGGACAACAGCTGGCCCAGTGGTTCCTTGGGTTTGATAGCAGATTGGGAAATCTTGCCAAATCCAGGTTTTTGTTGAGGAAAGTGCTGTTTTTGAACTTGAGGTTGTCATGGGAATTTTGATAAAAATAACGCTAAAAGTCTTTCAGCAGCAGGGCGCAAGTCCAATTGTTTTGAATTTAAATAAAATTTATTCACAAGTTAGATTACGTCAGGATTAGCAATCATAACTTATCTAATGTGAGTCATAGTTTTTTAGATGTGAGCGAATTAGCATCATTGCTAGATTCAGTAGTTTCACAATTTACGACAGCCAATAAGAGTCTATAACATTGGCGAATATGAGGCATCGGCTAAGGGGTGGTTTGCAACTGGAAACTGACACTGAATTTAATAATATTTTTCTTGTTCCTAGTTCTGCGAGTCAGAAATCATGAATCTACTAAAAACAATTGATACTCCCGTTGGGAGCTACGCACCAGATTTTGAACTGCCAGGAATTGATGGTCAAGTACACCATCTTAGGCGTTATCTTGAGAAGTTCCGAGCAGTCGGCGTTATTTCCATGTGTAACCACTGTCCTTATGTGGAGTGGTATTTAGGCAGGCTAAAAAACATTCAAGCCGAATTTGCTGCAAAAGGCTTCACACTAATTGGACTCAATGGTAGTAATGTTGATCACGACACTAAGTCAAGCTTTGAAAATATGAAAGCTTTTGCCCTGCATCACCAGTTCAACTTCCCCTACCTGTGGGACTCAACCCAAGATGTGACCGCTAGTTTCGGGGCAACAAAAACACCAACGGCCTTTTTAATCGACACTAATGGTATAGTGCGATACAAAGGAACAATTGATAATCATCCTCAAGATCCATCATTGCTGGGAGATGATTATTTGAGAACTGCGATCGCTTCTCTATTTGATGGTCGAGAAATCGATGTATCACAAACAGAAGTAATAGGTACTACATTGATTTGGCGTAACTAGACATAGATTGTCCCTGTAACTGCTATCTTAAATTGGAGGCAATTGCAACTTTTTTGATAAAGCGTAACTTCATGGGAACGAATTACCGACGGGTTTTACTCAAACTGAGCGGTGAAGCCTTAATGGGCAACATGGGCTATGGCATTGATCCAGAAGTGGTCAAAGGAATAGCACAAGAATTAGCAGAGGTGATCGCCACTGGCACTCAAATTGCCATCGTTGTTGGCGGCGGTAATATTTTTCGTGGCGTGAAAGCAGCGTCGGCGGGGATGGACAGGGCAACCGCTGACTATATTGGGATGATTGCCACGGTAATGAACGCCATGACGCTGCAAGATTCGCTAGAACGCATAGGAGTACAGACGCGGGTGCAAACTGCGATCGCTATGCAAGAATTAGCAGAACCATATATTCGTCGTCGTGCCATCCGTCATCTTGAAAAAGGGCGGGTGGTAATTTTTGGTGCTGGTTCTGGGAATCCCTTTTTTACTACAGATACTACTGCGGCATTAAGAGCCGCAGAAATTGATGCCGAGGTGATTTTTAAAGCCACCAAAGTAGACGGAGTGTATGATGCCGATCCTCATATTTATCCCGACGCCAAGCGTTACAATAGCTTAACCTACACGCACGTTTTAGCCAAAGATTTGCGGGTGATGGATAGTACTGCGATCGCCTTGTGTAAAGAAAATAATATCCCAATTCTGGTATTTGACCTAACGGTGCGAGGTAACATCCACCGGGCAGTCTTGGGAGAATCCATCGGCACCCTTGTGGGAGGTTCTTGTGAAATTAGCTGAAGCTGAAAGTACGATGCAAAAAACCGTTGAGTCAACTCAACGAGCTTTTAACTCGATTCGCACTGGTCGCGCCAATGCGAGTTTACTAGATAAGGTATTGGTGGATTATTATGGTTCGCCCACTTCCTTGAAATCACTGGCAAACATTAGTACGCCCGATGCTACGACGATCTTAATTCAACCCTACGATCGCAGTAGTTTAAATATAGTCGAAAAAGCGATTTCCCTGTCAGATGTCGGTTTAACCCCCAGCAACGACGGTTCCGTGATTCGGCTGAATATTCCGCCCTTGACAAGCGATCGCCGTAAAGAACTCGTCAAAATAGCATCTAAGTATGCTGAAGAGGGTCGTGTTGCTATTCGCAATATCCGCCGCGATGTCATAGATGCCATTCGCAAACAGGAAAAAAATGCTGAAATTCCTGAAGATGAAGCACGAGATCAGCAAGATAAATTGCAAAAACTGACAAACAAGTACACTACCCGAATAGACGAATTGTTGGCAGAAAAAGAAAAAGACATCACGACTGTTTAACGGTACGCGAAAGTCCCTACCTTCAATGTACTCATAAGGTGGGGATTGTGAGATCTTGCTGAGGATTTCATTTAATATTTGTTTTTGCTAACGCAAAAACAAATATTGGATGTATGACTAAGCGCCAAAATTTTCTGATAAGCTTTGGGCTATCTTGACCACCAATGCCGTAAGCGAAAACCAAGCTGGATAGGTAAGTGTCGCAAGAGAACCCTTCTGGTGCGATCGCTTTGCGAACGACTACGCTCAGGGTAAAAGATTTGGGTCTTGGGAACCAGGACTCTTCTCCAAATCAAAAGCGATGTCTACGACGGGCTTCGCCTACGCACTAAGCTTGATCCTTAGACTCAAAGTTGAGTGTTATTCAGCTAAGTCCAGAAAATTCATACTAAACTAGATATAACGCTTGATTGAGCTAACCTATGGAAGCCATTGAATTTAAGACGATTATTCATAATGGTACACTTGTCATTCCCCTACAATATTCATCTCAGTGGGAAGGTAAAGCTATCCGTGTGATTGTTTTAGATGACTCAGAACTTTTGTCAGAACCTGTGGAAAAGCCAAAAAAAACGATTTTCAAGGCAATTTCTTTAAACACTCAAGGATTTGACTTTAATCGAGAAGAGGCTAATGTCCGATAGAGTTTTTCTCGATACTAATATTCTAATCTATGGGTATTCTCAGGATGAACCCGATAAACAACAGGGTGCCATTGACTGTGTTCAATCAGGTGACGTTTGGATTAGCACCCAAGTTCTCAATGAAACAATAAATGTTTTAAAACGGAAGTTTCTCTTAGAATACGCTCAAATTAGGGTTGTTGTTGAAGAAGTTACCGAAAAATTTGAAATTGCTATGGTTTCCGTTACCACCATTGAAACGGCTTTGAATTTAGCGGAACGTTATCAGTATAGTTACTTTGATAGCTTAATTGTAGCGAGTGCCTTAGAAGTGGGTTGTCAGATCCTCTACAGTGAAGATTTACAAGATGGTCAGCAGATAGATCATCAACTAACAATTATTAATCCTTTTCATTCTTAATATTTGGGGATAACTCGAGTTAAGCATCATTCGGTAATTCACTGCGATCGCACTTCTCCCTAGACAAAAGCGATGCCTGCGGCGGGCTGCGCCTACGCCCATCTCCCCACATCATCAAAGCGATGTCTACGACGGGCTATTCGGCGTCGCACTTCCAAATTCCCCTTCAGGATCGCACTCCCCAATCTCTCATAAAAAAAGCGATCGCCGTTTCTACATCCCCAAACCGATCGCTATCAAGTAGTCATTTCACAAATTTCTGCGATACCCCAGGTGTAGATTGCTTCCCTAATTGCCGTAGGTTTCATGACTCCTATGTGCTTCAACTAGCAGCAAAGTCAGTAAATTTTCGTTTGTATGGGGCTTTAAACGCCAAAACTATATCTTGTTTAGGAACTCCAGCTTCTACTAATTCATTAGCCACTCCGATTTCCGTTCCATCGCGTTCGATCCAAATTTTGCCATCTTTAATTTCTACGTAAATAATACAACCAAATATTCGCGTTAGCTCTTGCCAACCAATATTAAGAACAGAAAAGCGATCGCGCTCCGTATCAAATATCAATTTGACTTCTATTTGACTATTTGAGCGATTTTTTCCGTGACCTTCCAGAATTTTTTGGACTATTTCTTTGTAATTCAATCTATCCATATAACAATCTCCTCTTGATCTGGGTTAAAAATTAGTAATTTTAGTTGATATTCGCCAATAATTCTTTGAATAAACTTCCGACTAAAAAACTCATCATAAACATCTACCGGAACGGCTAAATACAAAATCCGAGCAGGTTCGGTCAACCTCAATGCTGAACGGTAGTTGAGACATTGACCAAGAGCTAGGTGAAATTCAGTTACGTCTGAGGCTCCTAAAAAGGATTTTATCTCTACTGCTATTTTTTTACCAGTTTTTTCAGCAGCTAAAATTCTCTCTGCTGTTAAAGTCTATGTAAAAATCAACATCCTCAACTTGAATAAATAGATGCTCGTCAGTAATTGTCCATCCATCTTTTGCCAGGGCTGTTTTAACTGTATTATGAAATAAATCTTTAGCTGGCATATATAAATTAAATTTATTTAACCACTATTCATAGCATAAAGCGATCGCTCTTCTCCAAATCAAAAGCGATGTCTACGACGGGCTACTCGGCGTCGCATTTCCTGACGCTAAAATAAAATCATCCCTTACTTAACCCCGATCATGGCTATCCCAGAACTCGAACAACAACTCTTACAGCTTTCGCTCAACGATAAATTGTATATCATCCAACTACTCGCCCAAAGCCTGATTGCACCCAATCACAACACCCACTCAGATCAACCAAGTAAACTTTCAGAGTTTTTCCGTCAATCTCCCCTAGCTGAACTCAGCGAAGAACTGGACTTTAGCCGCGATCGCAGCCTAAAGAGCGATGACTTCACTCTATGACTTACCTGCTTGATACCTGTCTGATTTCTGAACTTGTTGCCAAACACCCAAATCAAAAGGTTTTAGATTGGCTAGATGCCCAAGCACCAGAAACACTTTACATCAGCATTATTACAATTGGCGAAATTGCTAAAGGTATCAGTAAAATTACCGCGTCTAAGCGAAAAGAATCGTTGACAAAATGGCTAAATCAAACCCTAGCCAGTCGCTTTCAAGACAGAATCTTAGGTATAGATTTTTCAACAATGGTATTATGGGGAAACTTAGTAGGACAATTAGAACAGAACGGGCGACCTCTGCCCGCTATGGATTCTCTGATTGCAGCGATCGCAATTCATAACTCTCTATCACTTGTCACCCGCAATGAAAAAGACTTTGCCGGGACACGGGTTGTAATTATTAATCCTTGGTCTTTTTAACCTCATTACTATACCAAGTCCTGAGGATATAATGTTCAATATAACAACATCGCTCTTCTCCAAATCAAAAGCGATGTCTACGACGGGCTATTCGGCGTCGCCCTTCTCCCTACACAAAAGCGATGTCTACGAGGAACTACGCCTACGCATACGCCAATTTAGGAGACGATCGCGCCTCTGTAAATAAATCACACTCCGATAAACACGCAGGCGATCGCCTGCGGTTGGTGTTTTCCTGTGGGACGCTACGCGAATGCCGTCACACTCCGGTCAATAATAAGAGATAGGATATATAGCTTCAAATAACAGCTATGTCAACTAAAACACTAGATGAAGAATCTCTATCTGATTGAGACCTTTGTTAAATTTCATGACTAAGCTCAAAAAGCTATGGCAAAAAGCTAAAAATAGCCCAGAAAATCTGACTTTTGATGAAATTGAATATCAAGAGGTAGAAGAAGAATGACTTTAAGTAATTATGATTTTAATGGTTTTACAATTAATTTGTATGTTGATGAACAAGGAGATTGGCTAGCATATTTTCCCGAAATGTCTAATATTTCGGCTTTTGGAGATACACCCCAACAAGCTGTAGAAGAACTAAAATTAGCTTGGGAATTGGTGAAAGAAGATTATCAAGAAAAGGGCAAAGAAATTCCCGTTGCACCTGCCCGTAAAAAATTCTATTCTTCATTATAACGCAATACAGTTCAGTTAAGCATTTCTTTGTTCTCTTTCTTCTCTTTCTTCTCTTTCTTTGCGTCCTTTGCGTCCTTCTCCCAGGGGGAGACGCACTCGCGTTTGCGGTTCGTTAAAAAATTGACTTTGGCAAAGAGTTTTAGCTTTAACTGAACCGTATTGCATTATAACGTGATGTTGTTTATCCAGTTCATGCAACGTCGTCTCTCAATTATTTAAGCGATCGCAATAAAGCCGACGTTTCACCATCGCTCATCTCCCTACACAAAAGCGATCGCCATCTTCCGACAAAAAAGCGATCGCTTCTACAATTTGTTCGTGTTGACTGGTTGAATACATGATAATAAGTAAGTAAGTCGGTGAAAATAAATCAAACTATGTGACGAAACGTAAATAGGCTTGAAACCCTTACTAATGAGGAATGACTAAGGACAAATGACAGCCACCACCAGTTATCTTTAATTGCGCCGACCTACTTATATGTGTTTTTGTAGTTTAGCGAATTCTTAGCGATCGCGGCAGGGAGAAGGCTTTAAAAAAATTAACAATGGAAATTGACCGCATACCTTATGCCCCATAAAGCTAAGTATCTGGTTGCTACAGTCGGGGTGAAAACTACTAAGCTGGTAAATAGCACATTTAAACTTTAACGGAAATTCGCGATGCCTGGGGCGGACTACACCAACGCATTCATCGGCGATTTAGAATTCTCCATTGGCGAACTACCTGTAATTACATTATGTTTGATGCTCTATCTGACCGTTTAGAATCCGCCTGGAAAAAACTGCGGGGACAGGATAAAATTTCTCAATCCAACATTCAAGATGCTTTGCGCGAAGTGCGCCGCGCCTTGTTGGAGGCAGATGTCAATCTCCAGGTAGTCAAAGATTTTATTAGCGAAGTCGAAACCAAAGCACAGGGAGCCGAGGTGATTAGCGGCGTGCGACCTGACCAACAGTTCATCAAAATTGTTCACGATGAACTGGTGCAGGTGATGGGAGAAGAAAATGTTCCCATAGCAGAAGCCCAAGAACAGCCTACTATTATTCTCATGGCTGGGTTGCAAGGTACTGGTAAAACCACAGCTACCGCTAAGTTAGCCTTACATCTTCGTAAATTAGATCGTAGCTGCTTGTTGGTGGCGACAGACGTATATCGCCCAGCAGCGATCGACCAGTTGGTGACGCTGGGTAAGCAAATTGACGTACCCGTATTTGAACTAGGAAGCGACGCTGATCCCGTAGAAATTGCCAGACAGGGTGTAGAACGCGGCAGAGCAGAAAGTGTAAACACAGTAATTATTGATACTGCTGGACGCCTGCAAATTGACGAAGACATGATGGCAGAATTAGCCCGCATCAAAGCAACTATCCAACCCCATGAAACTCTGTTGGTGGTCGATGCAATGACTGGTCAAGAGGCAGCTAATCTTACCCGCACCTTTCATGAGCAGATCGGAATTACTGGGGCGATTCTCACCAAGATGGATGGTGATAGCCGTGGCGGTGCAGCGCTTTCAGTGCGAAAGATTTCGGGAGCGCCAATTAAATTTGTGGGCGTAGGTGAAAAAGTCGAAGCACTGCAACCGTTTTATCCCGATCGCATGGCATCGCGAATTCTGGGAATGGGCGATGTTCTCACCTTGGTAGAAAAAGCTCAGGAAGAGTTTGACTTAGCAGATGCTGAGAAAATGCAGGAGAAAATCCTCTCAGCCAAGTTTGACTTTACCGACTTTCTCAAGCAGTTGCGGATGCTGAAGAACATGGGTTCTCTGGGAGGCTTAATCAAGATGATTCCAGGGATGAACAAGCTCTCAGATGATCAGCTGAAGCAGGGAGAAACCCAGTTGAAGCGTTGTGAGGCAATGATTAACTCCATGACTCGCCAAGAACGCCATGACCCCGATTTATTAGCCAGTTCTCCCAGTCGGCGGCGGCGGATTGCTTCTGGCTCCGGCTATAGAGAGTCCGATGTAACTAAACTGGTAGGTGATTTCCAAAAAATGCGATCGCTCATGCAGCAAATGGGTCAAGGTGGCTTCCCTGGAATGCCGGGAATGTTCGGCGGCGGTGGCGGTATGGGCAACGCCTTTGCAGGTGCAGGTAATCGCCCCGCAGCCCCAGGATGGCGAGGTTATGGTGGTGACGCCTCAGCTACCAAAAAGAAAAAGAAAGAGAAAAAGAAAAAAGGCTTTGGCAATCTTTAATCAAGAGTCACTAGTCATTGGTCATTGGTCATTGGTCATTGGTCATTGGTCATTGGTAAATCACGAAGGACAAATGACAAAGGACAAATGACAAATGACAAATAGCAGCAAACACTAGGTCAGTGCTAAAATTAGCATTTGAGCATAATTACCAATCAGGAGAATGATTCTTCAACCATGATCAAACTGCGCTTGAAGCGATTCGGTAAAAAGCGGGAAGCAAGTTACCGCATTGTCGCCATTAACAACCTCGCTCGCCGTGACGGCCGTCCCCTAGAAGAATTGGGATTCTACAACCCCAGAACCGACGAAGTGCGATTAGACGTTCCCGGTATCGTCAAGCGACTACAACAAGGCGCTCAACCCACTGACACCGTCCGTCGCATTCTAGTAAAAGCTAATGTTTTTGAACAGGTCAGTGCAACAGCCGCATCATAATTTTGGAACAAAATTCCCAACAGCTAGTCCCAACTATGTTGATCTGGTCAGATTTTTGGTGCAGCCGTTTTTGGAATCTCCAGAAACTTTAAGCGTCGATTGTGAAATTTCTCAGACCCTCAACCGGGTTTGGGTTCGCATCGCCTTTGAAAGCACAGATAAAGGGAAAGTGTTTGGTCGAGGGGGACGCAATATTCAGGCGATTCGTACAGTAATTGCCGCAGCAGCAGCAGCAGCTGGGCAATCAACATACTTGGATATTTACGGCAGCACCACTCCAGACCGCGAGGGTATGTCTTTTGATGAAGAAACAGAAGAGCGATCGCCACCGCCAACTAGGAGAGAAACGCGTGCAAATGATGGGCCTAAACCCATTGTTAAACCGCGCCTCCGCTAGATTGAACAGAAATGTTCTCCCGCAGTCCCCACCTAAAAATACTTGGGAATGTTTACATTTTAGGTGGGGTTAGGGAGAACCAAAATAAAAGTGAATCTTCATCGTAGTAGAATAATACTGGTACGGCAAAGCAAAATTTCGTAGAGGCACGACCATTTACAGCAATTATTTATTTAGGAATTGCTAGTTTTTCTGGGGTTTGGGTAGACAAAAGTTTCTACGATTCACTGAGGACGCCAGTATCCCTGGGAACGCTTAGAAGTCTTTTGGCTTCAAAAGTGCAAGAATCCCCAACCATAATCGCAAGATTTGGTTGGCGGTGCGTTCAAACTAGAGATCAAGTCTGAGCGGTTGTAGTTACCTCCGCTCAGAATTTTTATCAAGATGGAAAGTCAAAAGGCGAATTATATTCGCCCTTTTAACTTTAAGTTGACACTAATATAAATCTGTATGGCCCTACAGCCGATTAATTAGTTGCAAATATTTTTCCAAAATGTAAGTAATAAAAGCATAAATAGGTTGGCGCAATTAAAGCTAACTGGCAAGGGCTGTCATTTGTCCTTTGTCATTCGTCATTAGTAAGGACTTTAAGCCTATTTACGTTTAGTAATATAATTTGGTTTATTTATGCCAGATTACTTAATTTCGGCCTTAGAGAGAAAACATTAACCTTTGTCAAACACAGATTCCCACCAATCAAGAAATACTATGGCAGGTGCTTTAATAATTCAGCTGCCGAGTATTCCCAGTGCGATCGCTCTAGGAGGAGATGGAGAAGAAAATCTCAAAATCCTATCTCGGCAAACAGGAGCCAGTTTAGTGCTACGCGGACAGGAATTAGTAATTTCTGGTAATCAAGGGCAAATTGATCTGGCTTCTCGATTAGTGCGATCGCTTGAAGACCTCTGGATTAAAGGTAATACTATTTCCAGTGCTGATATTTTAACAGCCCGTCAAGCCATCGATAGCGATCGGCAAGGGGAACTGCAAGATTTACAACGAGATGTCCTCGCCAAAAGTCGCCGGGGTGAAGAAGTCCGTGCTAAAACCTTTCGCCAGCGTCAATATATCGACGCACTCCGAAGGCGTGACCTCACCTTTGGTATTGGCCCTGCTGGTACCGGCAAGACTTATCTCGCTGTTGTTGTCGCCGTCCAAGCCCTTCTTGCTAACCAGTTTGAAAAGCTAATCTTAACTCGCCCTGCCGTCGAAGCCGGTGAAAAACTCGGTTTTTTGCCTGGAGACTTACAGCAGAAAGTTAATCCCTATCTTCGCCCACTTTATGATGCTATTTATGAATTCATCGACCCAGAAAAAATACCCAGTTTAATGGAACGCGGTGTGATTGAAGTCGCACCACTCGCCTATATGCGGGGACGCACCCTCAATAACGCCTTTGTAATTGTGGATGAAGCTCAAAATACTACACCCGCTCAGATGAAAATGGTTTTGACTCGTTTGGGTTTCCGTTCCCGGATGGTGATTACAGGCGACATGACACAAACTGATTTGCCACTTCACCAACAATCAGGTTTGGGAGTGGCTTTACAAATTTTAAAACACGTTGAAGGCATTGCCTTTTGCGAATTTTCCCAAAAAGATGTCGTGCGCCATCCTTTAGTTCAGCGCATTGTTGCTGCTTATGAACAATACGAAAAATAGAGATTGGCAATTGGGCATTGGTTATTCACAAATGACAAATGACAAATGACAAAGGACAAATAACAAATGACCACAACATTAAAAGAATTTTTAGCAGCTTGCGAAACTCTTGGTACTTTGCGTTTAATTGTTACTAGCAGTGCTGCTGTTTTAGAAGCACGAGGCAAACTAGAAAAATTATTTTATGCAGAATTGCCTAAAGGTAAGTACGCGAATATGCATACCGAAGGCTTTGAATTTCACTTGAATATGGACAAAATTACTCAGGTTAAATTTGAAATAGGTGAAGCGAAGAGAGGGAATTTTACAACTTATGCCATCCGGCTTTTAGATGAAAAACAGGAACCTGCTTTAAGTCTATTTTTGCAATGGGGTAAACCGGGAGAATATGAAGCAGGACAGGTGGAAGCTTGGCAGTTTCTACGAGAACAATATGGGGATATTTGGCAACCTTTGCCAGCAGAAATTTAATACAGCTATAGCGTTTCCCAAGCAACTGAGGTACACCCAAATCTTGTCTACCAAGGTTAGTAGCCTTGAAAACGTACCTCACTAGTAGTTTGTCAAGTTTAAATTGACGGGAAGCAAGTTGGTAGTAAGGACTTCAGTCCTTATTTTCTCAGCCGTTTTTAGTATAAACATATTGTGATGTTATTATGGACACCTCGACTCTCGCTAGAGTCTTAACTTAAATTAACTGAGTGTGATCAAGCGTCATTACCGAACCGAAAAGGGAAGCTGTATATTTATGATTTTATTTGGCAACTCATCTTTTTACTCGTAAAATCGAAGACAAGATCAAGACCAGTAGAAAAGAGTCTCTAAATTAATGAGTACCTTAATCAGTCAGGGTGGAAGAGCTATCACTAAATTTCAGATGGTAGACCGGATAAATGATATCGCTTGGCAAGCTCACCAAGGTAGCGTTGCGGCGATTATTCAGCTATTGAACGAAAAACTAGCCAAGTCTGGTGTCAGAACTAGAGCCATTTTTTCTGATGGTGTCTTACAACTTCTGTGCGAGGCGGCGAGGGTAGAGCAACTTGAGCAATCGCCCGTCGTAGAACAAATCCAGCAAATTCTTGAATCCATTGCCCCGCGTCACATTCGCCGAGTCAATATTAACAGTCGGATTGTTCGAGAGCAACAATTACTGTGGTTAAAGGAAATAGATAGCGATCGCGAAAACCAATTGCTTTGGTCACAAGAAATTACATTAATTCAGCCTAATATTGTCAAGCAACTAATTAAAGATTTCACAGAAGCTCAAGCTGAACTAGGAAAGCCAAATTTACCTAGAACTCAAGTCTCTCGCCCTTTAGTACTTATTAACAAACAAAAACACAAAAATAAACCTAAAAAAAAGATATTAGCAGTCGCTGGTTTCTGCTCACTGTTACTGCTTAGTTGGCTTGTTTATGCCCAGTTGGGTAATAAATTCAAAAACATAATGCAACTAGAAACTTCCAAATCTTTAACTACAGAAAATATTAACAAGAGCAAAGCCAAAATACCATCCCCTATTCCTAAAAATAGCCTTTCTGAGCCATCTGATGACCCATTTACAATATCTGTGCGAATCGCCAACCAAGCTTCTGCATCTGGTAAAACAGCCACAACCTCAACTCAGTGGTTAGAGATCGCTGCTAGGTGGCAACGGGCTTCAGATTTAATGAGTAAAGTGCCACAAAAGCACGGACGTTATCAGGAAGCTAAAATTCGTACTCAACTATATAAGAAATATAGTGAGGCGGCGCAGAAAGAAGCGGATAATAGTAAATCTTAGTTTTTTATTATTAGAAGACTTTGATTACTGATTAGTATTTTAGCAGTAGTGAATGGATTATTTATTTTACTTCTCGCACTTCACCCAAGCGTGTAAAACGAATTTCAATGCGTCGCCGCTTCGATTCTGGCTGACGCTTTTCTTGGGGAATGGGAGCAAATTCCCCATTTGGTAATATTAGTTGTGCCGCCGAATAGGCGCGAAATTTAATTCCTGGCATCTTATTTTGTTGCTGAATTTTCAGCAGTTCTTTAACCACTGCAAGGGAACGCATCAATCCTAAATCAGCGTTAGAACCTGCTTTAAGTGTAATAACTGAACCTTCTGGACTAGCTGCTATCTCTAAATTAGAGTCTAGATTGCCGCTGATAACGCTAACAGGTTGTTCGTCAGTATGCCCAATGATTTCAACTGTATTAATGTTGTAAGATTTTGTGGTTTTTTCTATATCAGGTACGAGTTGATTTTTGATATAGTCCAGCATTGTCGTTGGAATTACTGCGCTACCTGGATCAAATCTCGAATTTTCATCTTTAATTAGCAAAATTGGCGGTGTTCCTGGATTAGATATTTGCGATATCGTATACTTAGTGCTGGCTATTAATAATAACCCAAGTTGCGGGTTATCTGAGTTCGAGCGCTTCGGACTCTGAGATTGATGCGATCGCCTCAAAGGGACGACTCTATTTGATGCGATCGCCAATGGCAATCAGCGCGGTTGCGCAAAGCGCAACCGTCACTCACACTTAGTTCCAATCAAGAGTCTTAACTGGAATTAAGGTATTAAATTTAACTTTTTATAAAAATGCTTTTCGGAGCGTAAAAGCAAAAATAAATGCTTCTACCTTCAGTAGAAATCCATCATAAATGACCGCATGAATTGATTTAGGAAAAGCAGATGTGATAGCACTAAACACTGTCTCAATATAATGTCGAATAGATTGTTTAATGTATTGATTCCACGCCTCGTCTTTGCGTTTAGAGTTCTTCTTCCGCATAACTTTTAAAGCAATTTGACTTGTTTGTTGAAGGTCATCCTCCGCAGTATAATCAGTATATGCAGAATCAGTATACACTTCACTCCCAGGCGGCAAATTTAATGGTA
Organism: Nostoc sp. CHAB 5836; assembly: GCF_020829445.1. Classification (GTDB taxonomy): domain Bacteria; phylum Cyanobacteriota; class Cyanobacteriia; order Cyanobacteriales; family Nostocaceae; genus Nostoc. The sequence continues at coordinate 13,858 of NZ_JAIVFV010000058.1, read as the reverse complement.
AAGCATTCAACCCACGTACATCAGACGCACTACCAGGCATGAATACAAACTCAACTGGAATACCATTTTTAGTCGTTAATAACTGAACTCGAACCCCGTAGAAATAGCGTTTTTTTGAAGCTATGTAACCTCTGTAATCCTCTGATTTGGCTATTTTCACATTGAAGATGCGAATATTATCGCAGATTGGTACAGGAAATGAGTCTAAAAGATATTCCGTACAATCACTACTTTCTTTTAGTATCATTCCTATTTGATGAAATAAATCATTCATCAGCATCGAGATTCCGTGTAATCGTCGGTTAAAACGTGATTTTTCTCACATTTTATCAATCAGATTATGGTCTTTCATATAGTTACAAGCCGCGCTATGATTACCACTGAAAAACATTGCTGCAACCAGTGCAGTTGTCATAATTTCTGCATCACTCATCTCTCTGCGACTATCTTCATGATGCCCAATCGCTTTCAATAAGTCATCAGTGATAGCATAGATAGCAATTATTTCGTTTAACATCTTCCCCTCCGTTTTTGTTCCTGGAGGGGATTTTATTATACATACTGACCCCATACAACACCCCGAACCGCTGGCGATCGCATAACTAGCAACTTGGGTTAAGTAAGTCGGCGCAATTAAAGCTAACTGGCTAAGGCTGTCATTTGTCCTTTGTCATTGAACACTGGTAAAGATTTTAAGGCTATTTACGTTTCGTAATATACTTTGATTTTTTCGCGCCAACTTACTTAAGCCCAGGGTAAAGCACAACCTTAAATAGAATTGGTATAAGGACAAAACCTCATTCTTAAAGCTTATGAACGCCATCACTTTGAATATCCCCAATCTGGGTATCGAGGGGTTTTATCAACTTTGTCAAGCTAATCAAAATTTGCAGTTAGAACGTGCTGCAACTGGAGAAGTTATAATTATGCCTCCAAGATATCCGTGGACAGGTAAGAAAAACTCTGGTTTGAATGCTCAACTATGGAACTGGAACGATCGCACAAATTTAGGTATTGTATTTGATTCCTCCAGTGGTTTTACATTCCCTAATGGTGCGGTTTACTCACCCGACGCTTCTTGGGTAAGTAATGAAAAATGGGAGGCTTTAACTCAGACTCAACAAGAAGAAGAATTTTCTCCTGTCGCACCTGATTTTGTAGTGGAATTGCGTTCTAGTAGTGATTCTCTGAAAAAACTTCGAGAAAAGATGCAAGAGTATATTAACAATGGTGTTCCTTTAGGTTGGTTGCTTGACTCCAAGAATAAAACAGTAGAAATTTTTCGTTTAGGCAAAGACGTAGAAATATTAGAATCTCCTACAACCGTATTTGGTGAAGATGTTTTACCTGGGTTTGAATTGAATTTAAATAAAGTATGGTAAAAAGTGCAAATTCAACTTTTCGTTAATTTGCATTAAACAATAGACATCTGGTGAAAAAGAATTGTTTTGACGTAGCACTGCTACGTCAAAACAAAGGTTCTGGGTAACGCATATTTAATTTCACCAGATGTCTAATATAGCCATTTTCAATCTGGTGAGCTACAGGCGGAGCAAATAGACCTAACCCTCTTCCCGCAACGGGTTGGGGGAACAATTTCATTGCCTCTCTCCTTAAAGGAAGAGAGGAATGGAAGTGAGGTCAAAATTGTACTTCACGCTTGCCGGGAACCACTAAGTAAGTCGGCAACAATAAATCAAACTATGTGACGAAACGTAAACAGGCTTAAAACCCTTACCAAGGACAAATGACAGCCATCGCCAGTTATCTTTAATTGCGCCGACCTACTTAACCCATGCCCATTATCTTGATTTTTTTTTCAGTTCCTCAAGCAATTGAATTACATTATGCTCAAGTGCTTTGTTTCGCTCTTGAACTGATTCAATTAACGGTTTATCGAAAATATTAATAACATACTTAGCTAGCTGAATACCTAGAGGTCTTAAATGTCCACCAGCTAAACTTTTCTGAAAATCTTGAGGTGGCTTTTGCAGAATAGTAGTAAACCATTCACAGGTTGATTGAGCAATCTGATCTGATTTAAAACAGACTAAACCCATGATATTAAATAGCCCACTATTCTTGATTAAGTTCTGGGTTTCTTCAACCGTTGGTTTCACACCCCAACCAAGATTATCGACGATATCAGCTAAAAACTGAGGACGAATTGCACTCCCTGTGTCAGCAATAGCAGGTGCTAATAGGATAGAAACCTGCCCTTTAATGAAGACACTGTTAAATTTTATATCCTTATGAACATAAGTATAAATTAAGTTTTTAACTTCAGCCGTTTTTCGCGTCAGTTCCTCAAAGAGAATGTTCATCTCTGCAATGACAGTTTCTATCTGTGACTTATCCGAAGTTTGAGGTAGTAGGTTGCGAATAAATTTTTCTCTATCTTGAGGCTCTGGAGGTAGAGCAGTAAATCCTTCTAACAGCGAGATATATTTACAGCCAAGGCTATGTCCAATCCAAGAAAAGTTCTTATCATCTAGATAAGCTTCATAATCATATCCTGCAATACTTGCCATTCTCACAAGCTCTGGTAGAATTTCATACTGCTCTCTCATGAGAAAACCAGCTTCGACATAATGGTTAAAAGTAAAATTAAATGGCAGAAGAATAATCGTATATCCCTGCTCAAATAGAGATTGAAGCAGATAGCGATAAAAAATCATGGGGCCAAATGTACCAAAGAAAGCCCCAGCAATAAATTGAATTACCCCTTTAGGCTTTGGATGAACAGCAACCCAGCTGTGAGAAACTGGTTTAAATCTCAGTTTTAAATTTGCATATACCATAACTTAGCAATGAGTGCATCTCATTTTGGTAGGTGTATAATTAATATTCAAACTGAAACTGCTGCTTTTCGGATTCTTTAAAAGGTATTTTTGCAAAACAGAGATGCTTCGCTGAATAACATAGTCAAATTTTCCTTACCTAAGTAAGTCGGCAAGAATAAACCAAACTATATTACGAAACGTAAATACACCTTAAACCGTTATAAATGACGAAGGACAAATGACAAATGACAGCCTTAGCCAGTTAGCTTTATTTGCGTCGCTCTACTTAGGGCTATTTCACCCATGCCCGGAAACGAATGAAACCATAGGAAGTTGCTGGTGTTCCAGATCCGGTAGCATTGGGTAAATCACCCAAATTCACTACGATCGCACCATTAGTATTAGCACCGCCACAATCGACAACCTTTTTACTGGGATTACTCGGGTCATTGTAGACTGTTGATGGTTCAACACCAGGAGGGAAGTATTGAGCTGCATCTCCATCTTTGGTATTGGTAAGAGATTCGGTAGTACCGTTATACTGCCAGATAATTCCCCGATCGCCACCGGAAAGACCACTGCTGTTTTTGGTGGCGAAATTATTGAAAGCAGTCGGTAGGAAAGTGACATTATTGGGGACGCGATCGCACATCAACACTTTGGGTGCAGTTGCATCACCTGCGGAGAGGAAATAGATGGTGTATTCTATTTCATCACTCGGCTTGACTTTACCGCCATTGATGCCACCGAGCATAAAGCTATTTAAGGGTGGCCACTTGTCAGTGTCCTTGGGCGGATCTGTGGGTGTGGGTTGGCTGGGAATGTTGATGTCGTTATCATCGTAGGCATTAATTGGGGCATCAATATACCCGACCAAAGAATCCCCCCCAAATGTGGTAGTTGTACCATTAATTGCGGTGATTCGTTTTACAAGTAACACATTCGGATTACTACTGACTGGAGCGACTACCGTCACATCTTCTGCCGCATTTGCCGCAGCATCATAACTAGTACTTGTTGTATCATTTGGATTAACCCGCTTGGGATTGAGGTAGTTCGCAACGACAGGGTTTTGATAAGTGCCAGGGGCGATCGCGGCATTGGACATCGCTTGAAAGGTAATCTCAACCTTGTCACCCGGTGGAATGTCAAACTTACCCCAAGTCGCCGTAGTACTACCAGGCGTTGGATTAGTGGAAGTTGTGCGAGTCACACCAGTACCAAGATTGATCGCGATCGTCGAATCATAGGTAAAGCCTGTCGGCAACACATCTTGAATATCAACCCCCGTTGCTGTGGTGCGTCCAGGGCCATTAGAAACGGTAATTTTGTACGTAGCAACTCCCCCTTGGGTGATTTTGGGGGTAGTGGTGCTTTTCCAGACAGTTAATTGGGGCAAACAGCCATCATCATTAACTGTGGCAAAGGGATCATTCGTAATCGGGGCAACTTGTCCATCCTGTCCAGGTGTAGCTCCGTGGGCAATACCCGTTCCCCCTACCGCTCTACCATTAGCACCACCTAAAACACTAGGGGTAAGGGCTGCACCAGGAACATTATGCAAAACCACCCCGCCACCGCCGCCAGCACCAGGGCCATGCTCGTTTCCACTATCATTCAAAGTGTTACCCCCAGCTCCCCCATTCGCCAAAATCGAGAGATTGGCAGTGGAACTGTTTTGTCGAGCCGCAACCAAAACGGTTCCACCAGCACCGCCGCCTCCGGCGCCATCTGGAGCACCACCAAAGACTCCCACATCCCCAGCGTCCCCAGTCACGTTAATTGTGCCGGAACCTGCCATAGTTCCGGAGCGCAGGATTACAAGACCAGCACCCACACCACCACGGACTCCAGTCGTGGCATTGTTGGCATCGCCGCCACCGCCGCCGCCACCTAAAAACAGTCGAGTGGGATCGGGCGCAAATAGCGAAGATAAAGCACCACCCCGTCCGCCGCTATCGAGAGCTCCTCCTGCTCCTTGCCAAGGAATCCCGCCTTTGCCACCCACACCGCCATTGCCGCCGCCGCCGCCGCCCGCATTGTGGAAGTTGCCACCACCGCCTGCATTGGCGGGTGCGCCTCGTCCGTAGTCACCATTAGGGTAGCCTTGGCTACCATTATCTACGGGCAACGTGCCATTCCAGACAAATTGAGGAGTACCAGCAGTACCTTCACCTTTGCCCGCCCCGATAGTTTCAGAATTAGTACCAACATAATCTAGAAGTGAATTGCCAGAAAAAATCTTTTGAGAATACCCCGCTCGAAATCCCCGATTGATTCCGTCGATCGTCCGTCCGTTGAAATTGAGTTGTCCGGCAATGTCGGCGACGACTATCCCACCCACTTTACCATTCCATTCCAAGGCGCTGAGGGTACTGGTGAGCGTCAGGTTGGAATATTGCGGCACACGCACAACTTGGAAGCGGCGTTGTCCCTGGGAACCTGTGGCGTTAGCGTTATTATAGCTGTTGATTAACCCCCCAGTGCCGCCACTAGGAGCGCCCTTGAAGGTGAGTGTGCCGCCACTGGTAGGAATAGAATTAGTGGCAACAACATATTCATATAGACCACTATTTCCCATACTAGTCTGACCTTTCCCGTCGTTACTGGTGTTGCCAGAACCGTAGGCAGCAGTATTGGAGGAATCAATTGTGGAATCCTGCATTTGGATCACTAACAGCAAGTCACCAGAACTGATGCCAGTTGTTGCCCCCGCAGAACTCCCCAAGGTAATAGATTGAGATCCAGCACTGACCGAAGCATTACCAGGGTAGTAGGTATTGAGAATCCCACCCAAGCTCGCAGGGCCATCTTTCCCTGGTATGGCACAGATGCCTGCTGGCGATCGCACCGGAGCTGGAGAGGGCGGTGGTGGCGCAACGGCGGCGGCTGTAACCACAACATCTTCTGCAACGCTGCTGTTAGGGTTATAATTGGCTATCTGATTCCCGTTAGTATCTGTGTAAGTTACCGCAACCGGGTTTTGATAAGTGCCTATAGCTTGGTTATTATCAGTGTCGGCGGTGAAGCTGATGGAGACACTACCATTAGCAGGTAAGGAGAAAGTACCCCAGTTTGGGCTAGTGCTACCAGCCGTAGGATTGACGGTTGTAGTGCGAGTAGCTGAGTTTTGCAGAACTGGCACCCCGATGGTAGCATCGTAAGTAAAGCCAGAGGGGAGGGTGTCGGTGATGGAAACGTTGGAGACACTGCTACTAGAAGGATTCGTGACCTTAATGGTGTAGGTCGCGGCTCCACCGGCGGCAACGCTTGGGGTACTCGTGGTTTTAGTCACAACAAGGTTGACGGCTGCGGCCGGAATGGTAAAGCTGGTGGTGGCGCTGGCTTCTTGCCGATGACTGGTGGCATCGCCATTGAGGGGGATACCCGCCGCTTCACCTGCCACTCCATCCGCATTATCAACGGTGTAAGTATCTTTACTACCACTGCCATTAGCTCCAACTACGAATGGCGTGTTGCTATTGCTGGGTTGTCCGCTAGTATTGCCTAGTGTCACACTCACAGTTTGTCCATTAGTTCCGGTGACTGTCACTGGAACCCTTACAACAATCGATGCACCGGCTGGAATTGAACCATTATTAGCAGAGGCGATCGCACCTAACAATGTCCCCGTATTTCCACCACCATTGGGAACAGTAACATTGTTAGCCGTAAGGTCAATTGCTGCTGCTGGCCCACTACCATCTGGGTCATAGGCAACAATTTTTAGAGTGCCGGCTGTACCCCCGCTAACGGTAGAAGGGGCATCGGGAATAAAGAATTGTGTCGGGTCATTACCGATGTTAGTTATTGTAAAATCAAAGTTGACAGTACTACCAGTTGTGGCGCTGGGTGTATTTGCTGGTGTAATTGTAATCCCTGCGACTTCTGCCACAGTTACTCTGACTGTATTAGATTCAATTTGCTTTTCAGTATTATCCGTAGAATCTATAAAACTACCAGTTGCTTGGTTATCAATTACAGTCCCAGGTGTCGGACTAGCAGCCAATGCTGGTAAGACTTGTATTAAATTACCGCTTAAAAATAAATATATCAGTATAATTGCGCGAAAGCAGGATTTACCCTTTCGGTCTTTTTGGCGTTGATGATTAGACTTTTTCTCGATTAATTGATGTTTTAACATAAGTAGTTTTGGTTTTTTAATACTGGAAAAATTTAAATCTATTTCCGGGATTGTAGAGACACGATAAGTAAGTTTGTGAAAATAAATTAAACTATGTGACGAAACGTAAATAGGCTTGAAACCCTTACCAATGACGAATGACTAAGGACAAATGACAGCCATCACCAGTTATCTTTAATTGCGCCAACCTACTTGTATCGCGTCTCTACACATTTGGGGGTTAGTAGTTAGGGTTTGACCTTGGTCACAAAGCGGAAGAAACCATAGGAATCATTAGGTGAACCCTTTGCTGTTGACCCTGGCATAGTAGTTAAATTTGGAACTCCAGTATTACCAGTAACATCAATAACTAAAGTGCCATTATCGTTAGCTGCCTTGAGATAACAATTAGCCGGAACACTACCACCAGCGCTAATCAATTGGGTGCGATCGCCCGCATCCGACGCACTAGTTAAGTCAACTACTGTACTCGTTCCTAGCTGCAATTGCACATCAATGCTTGCACCATAAGCACTCCCCTTAAAATCTTGATTGGCACTAAGGCGATCGCAGATTCTCACAGTGTTAGCGTTACTACTACCTGCATTTAGGAAATAGATTGTATATTCAATCTCGTCCCCTGGCAAAACTAAGCCAGCATCAATTGCCCCTAAAAGATAATTAAGCTGCCAATTGGGGCTGTTATCGTCGGCTTGACGAGTCGAGGTGGTATCATCAACAAAGGTATTTAAGGCTGTATTGTCATTGGGGTTTTTGGTGCGATCGCCATTAATCGCGGTAATCCTTTTGACTAATAAAACATTGGCAGGAGAGACAAAGGGCATCATCACTGTGGCAGGCGTTGGGTCTTGTTGACCAGCAGCATCAATCGCGGCGTAGGTAAAGCTGACAGTAATCGCTCCGTCGTTGGGGTCGATCGTGAGCTTGGGGGGATCATAATTGTTAATCACCTGTCCCGCCGTCACTGCCGTGCCATTGTAGGACAACGTGCCGTTAGTTGGTAAAGTGATAATTTTAAACCTCTTACCAGTACTGAGTGTACCGTCTTCTGGATCAGTTCCCGATAATGCAGGTACTTGTACCGTTGTTGTGCCACCTGGGTTAGTCTGTGAAGTTACGGTTACATCACTGGTATTTGGGGGTTGTTCGATACCAAAATCTTTATTAGTAATGTTAGCTGTAGCAATATTAAATGCAGTTTGTTCCAGTGGAGAGGTATTGACCCATCCTGTAGGTAAAGAGCTTACTGGTGCTGTTTGTCCAACTATTCCCGCAGTAGTTGATAGGCGAATTGTTACACTAGTTTGATTAGCTGTAATATTACTGAATATATACGTACCATCGGATAAAACTGCTGTGGTGGCAATTACTCTACCAGTACTATCTAGCAAAATTGCGTTTAATCCACCTGCGTTGCTGCCTGTTTCAGATCCCGTATTGATGTTGGTAAAGGTGTTGTTAGCACTGTTATCTGCGTCGTCCCATATTTTACCAGAGAGTGTTACGGTAATGGGTGCGGTAGAAGTAACAGCAACGCTAGCTTGGTCGTCTTCATTTGCGATGTTATTGTTGGGAGTCGAATCTGGATCAGCTAAACTAGAAGCCGTTACTTCAGTGGTGTTACTAAAGGTCGTTGCAGTATTGACTTTGACGGTGATTTGAAGCGTTTTTGTTTCACCATTATTTAGACTACCAACGTTCCAATTTCCGGTTGCAGAGTTATAGCTGCCACCACTGTTATCTGAAACGTAGGAAACTTGTGAAGGTAGAATATCTTTGACGATAACGCCAGAGGTGGGATTCGGCCCATTGTTAGTGACAGCGATCGCATAAGTTATATTATTTCCAACCGTAGGTGTTCCATTATCAACAGTTTTCGTCAGCGAAAGGTCTGTTTGACCGACAAGAATTGTGGCGATCGCGGGAACATTATCACTTGTATTCGTAGTTGTATCAATCTGAGTCGATCCAATATGACCGACAGCACTGTTACTATAGGTTCCTATTGTATTCGGAATGGCTGCTTGATACGTTAGGGTGCTGGTTCCACCCGCAGGAACCGTAAAAAGTCCTAGAAAGGTTAACTTAGAAGCTGCAATATTGGGATTGGCGATCGCACTTCCATTAAATTTTGCAGAATTGGTGACGTAACTCACCGCACCCGGACTAGTTGGTAATTGATCGACAAGATCATCGAGGGTAACTGGAATTGTACCCGTATTCCTGATAGTAATTGTATAAGTTGCCACTCCACCCGTAGGCATTATTGATGTATTAACACTCTTACTTATGGTGACATTATTTACAGTGGGCGGAATGGGTGGTAAAGAAGCAAAGCTGCCAGTGTCATTGTGTTTGATTTGTGTACCGCTACTTAATTGACTGATCGGACTGACGGTCGTGGGTGCAACCGTCGATCCGGTGGCAATAAAGGTATAAGTTAGGGTGTAGCTCGTCGTCTGGGAATTGGAAACTACCTTGTGGAGAATATCGTTAAAAGTTCCCGTGTTCCCTCCAGAGAGGCTCATTTGGGTTCCCACTAATTTGTAAGCGTTTGCAGGCCAATCGATGAAAGAAGCTGGAGTAATTGCAAAAATGCCAGCAGCACCAATTGTTCCAGTGTCTCCTGTAACGGTCATAGTCATTATTCCGCCCAGTTCTGGAGGGGTAGGACCAGTCACCACTGTAGTAATTTTGTTGGCAACTGCTTTGATGGTTTCCTCAACGGTCAAAGAAAATGGATCGCTACAGATATTGCTAGCTGCTAAGTCAGGACGGGTCGGATACAGACTTACCGTATGGGTTTGTAACGGTGTTAAGGTATTACCAGTTCCGCTTGACATAACGTAGAAATAAACGGTTCTACTAGCACCCGCCGCCAGTGGGCCGACATGGACGATACCATTTTCCGTTGAAGCTAAACCTAGCCGAGTTCCGGTAAAGTTTTCTAACTTCACCCAAAGGTCGGGATAAGCACTCCCACTAGTATTGTTGATGGTGTAACCCACATACATTCCTTGCGGTGAAGGACTTACTCCCGTGTCAATGTAGAAGACTGGGGAAGAAATGCGGGTAATTACACCTACGCCACAAGTTGCTGCATTTGCAGGGGAGGCTATTAAACTTAACGGTATCACTCCAGTGCAAGCAAGGAGCAATAATTTTAGTCCGGGAGTCAAGGAACGATATTTTGCCCTTTGAAAGGTTAAGTTCAGAGTTGGTGTATTACACACTTGCCCTAGATGCTGGCGAATTGCCTTTTGACATTGCTTCTCGATCGCTTTTAAATGTCGCAGTAAGGATTGCATTATAAACGTCCTAAATCTCTCCAAATAGGATGAATAACAGATTTACAAAATCTCGATAATCTGTCTAGCTTGTGTATTTTGTCTTTATTAATATGGTTATTAATTATTATTAGAAAAAATCCCAAACACATTGTATATGTTAGAAATACGCAGGTCATCGCCTTTGATGAGATTTTATAATTTCAATTGCTTTATTTCTCCCCATTTCTGCTTTAGTGCTTTGCGTAAAAGAGTTTTAAAATCGGATTGTTGTTGCGGTTTTGGTACAGGCTTCTGTTGTCCAAAGCCATCAAACAATTCGTTGAGCTTGACTGTTATACCCAAATATGCGCCTCCCGCAGAACGTGTTCCTGAAAAATCTCGGTCATCAACTTTACCAAAGACATATCCAGCCGAAAGGCGCAGATTAGGAGTCAGATAGTAACCCGTTTCCACAACAAAGCCTGTTTCGCTGTAGCTAGACTGACTAATTAAACGAGCCTCACCCACCAAATCCCAGCTATATCCCAAACGATAGGTAGCTCGTAATTGCGCCAGATTAACTGTGCTAGTACCAGCTAAATCGCTAGCTATGTAAGAGGTGCTGTTACGCAAAGCATACTTACCGTAGAATTCCCATTGCCAGTTAGGAGCATAAATCGTTTCAAGAGCAAAGGTATGGTCTTGGGAACCCGTACCACTTCCTAGCAGAATGGTGTCAGGGATGGTTGAAGGATTTTGGCGATATTCATAACGCAATAAAGCATTAAATTTATCGCTATTGGGGTCACGGTAGGCTAAACCCAGCTTCAGGTTAGCAGTATCTCCCAATCCTGATAGCTTTTGATTGGAAGAACCGGCTTGTTGATAACGTACCAAAGCTGTGAGAGCGGGAGAAATTTTACCCGCAGCAGCTGCGGTAATTACTGTATTACTACCACCGGAAGAAGAACGATGTTCATAACGGGCGCTGGCTTGAAACTGCGGGTTATCACTGTATTCCAATCCGACACTGTAGCTATCGCCACCATCAAATCCGATCGCAGATGCTGATTGACCAACAGCGAAGGGTTGGGCATATTGTTGACCCGCCCCAGTCCGTCCGAAGAAGTTGCCAAATACGTGTTCGTAAGCAACATTCAGCCGCAATCCCGAAGCAATAGTCCAGCGATTATTTAGACCAATCGCCCCTTGGGTAGTCATTTCGTTAGCACCACCCAAAATTGAGTAACGACCAGTTAAAGTAGTATCTGATCCCAGTTTGTGTTCACCGTTGACACTCAAGCTGGTGATAGAATTACCCGAATATTGATTGCCACTGTAAAACTGTTGGGCGAGACTGACGCTGACACCAGGAATTACTGCCCAATTCAACCCTAAAATAGTCCGGTCTGGGTAAACAGTATCTTTTTGGGAAGATAAGCTGAGTTCATTTTGGGCTTGGAAAGTCAGATTTTTAGCGATGGGAACTGAAAAACGCGATCGCAGTTGATTAGAATTACCACTTAAGGCGCTGTCGGGTATCCGGTCTTCTCTTTGACGATGAATCCAATCCACATCGAGAGTAGCTTTACCCAAACGTTGTTGAATCCCGGCAGAAATCGTTGTTAAGGAATTATCAACTTTACTCCCAGGTATGGCCTCATTACGCGGTGCAAACAATTCTTCAAAGGTATCTAGCGGTTGGGGAGCAATGCCAAAATTGTCTTCGTGGTCATATTGCACCCTGACGTTAGTGCTTGGGGTGACTTTAGCTGTAACCTGCGCTCCATAACGAGTTTGTCCGGGGACAAAGCTGATGGTGGCATTATTGGCAAAACCCGTATCAGCAAAGCGATAATACGCACGAGCTTGAATCCCATTAGCAATCTGTCCCTCAGCTTCTAACCGATATGCATCACCTCTGACTTTTCCCACAACATCAGAATCATTACTAGAATGGGCATATTCTGCGATTAACCTACCTTGATCACCCAAAGCAATCAGCGCATCTGCACCGTAGAGTTGGAAATCACGCACTCCCTGATTTTCTTGGACGTAAGTTGCTCCAATCCAACTTTCCTGGTTCAGCTTGCGCGAAAGGTTATATTGCAAACGGCCAGCATAGATATTGCTGTCAGAGTCTTTGCTGTCGTATTGATAGGTAACAACAATCCGACGTACTAATACTTGTCCAGCTTCATCAATATCAGTGCGAAGAATCGGTTCGCGGAATATTAAGGTACCGCGATCGTAGTCAATTTCGTAGTCTGGGCCTCGGTTTAACTGCTTCCGTTTTAGTACAGTACCAGGACGATTGAGTTCTTCTAACTCGATAAAGACATTTTCGCTACCTGGTTGTAATATTCGGCGAGAGAGGAAGTAATAACCACTAGTACCATCGGGAGCAATGGTATCTCGTTGGAATCCTTCTAAGTGGTTGCCATAGAAACCTGTAATCTGGAGATTTCCTAAGTTGTAGTTAGCTTTAAAACCGTGGAGTTGTCGGGTGATCGAAGTAAATTGCTGCGATCGCCGCGCAAATTCTTCTGTATTGTAGTCACCCCACATGGCATAATCAGAGGAAGCACCGGGTATGCCAGTTGATCGCTCAAAACGCAGAAATACACTGTCAATGGAAGGAGCGACGACATCAACTTTGGAGCTATCACCGTAGACAGGATAATTTTGCTCACTGGATTGGTAAGTTCTAAATAGGCGATTATCGCAGTTGCAATCTTCATTGAGGCTACGAGAACTGTTATATGCACCTGTAAACAACCACTCCCCGATCGCACCAGTGGCAAATACTGCTGAGTGAAAATCTAATTGCGTTCCGTTGTTTTTGTCAGGAGGGAGGAAATCACGGAAACTGCCGTAATAATTTGTACCTCTAGCGCCCAAACGTAAATCTACTACCCCAGTCACCAAACTCGGACGCAATGCCGTTTCAAATTGTAGTTGGGTAAAGGCTTCTAAATCATTAGCTGTTGCGCGAATTGTGACAGTTTCGGCTTTTAGTTGCGATCGCAAACTCGCTGTAAATTGCCCCCCTTTCGCCTCCACTTGAAATCCAGGTTGATCGGGTTTGAAGTCTGTGCCAACAAACTCCCCAGCACTGGGTATCAAAGTGATAACAGCATCACGATTAGAGCGATTACCATTAGCATCGATCAGTTGACCCTTGATTGTAGCCGTCGAACGTCCATCTGCGGGAATCCGAGACTCTACTGTTTCTAAAGTTAGTTTTTGTGGTACTCCTCGGACTGCAACTTGCACCGTTACAGGCGGTTCTGTTGCACCAACAATCTGTGCAGAGATGGTGTTTGCACCTTCTTTTAACGAGACACCATACCATGTCTGCGTTACTAGGTTGGTAGTAGCGTCAGTTTCCGTTCGCCCAATCAAGGAAGAGTCTACTAATGCACCATTCACCCGCAATTCCACTTTACTACTAACAGGAAATTGCACAACCACCGTCGTAGCTTGTACATCTACGACATTTTCAGCCGTCGGGGTGAGGATTTTGATTGCTGTAGAGGTGGGGGGGGATGAGGGGGATGAGGGGGATGAGGGAGTGGGAGAAGAACTATTGCCCTATGCCCATAGGCATTATTAGCTTCTGCAACAATCCGTTCTGCTGTTATATCATCAACGGGTAATGC
>NZ_JAIVFV010000057.1 GCF_020829445.1 Nostoc sp. CHAB 5836 | reverse complement strand
AACCAAAAAAGAACCATAGCTAAGACAAAGCTAGCTAACAGTTGCCAATATTTCATAATGTCTTCTTAATAAATCTCAACACTTGCACTATTAACTATTAAACCTTACAGAAGGGGACAAGGGAGTGGGGGGATGGGGGGGATGAGGGGGATGGGGGAATTTCTGCTACTCCGGCAATTTTGCGTAAGCCTCTAGGTAAATCAAGGGAAGTTGTTGGTTGAAATGGTTGGATTTTTGTTGGAGAAGCTGGCAATTGTGTCTTGAGATTTTTGCGTTCGTCTTTCTTGTCCTCTATTCCGGCAATTTTGCGTAAGCTTCTGGGCAAATCGACAGAAGTTGCTGGTTGAAATGGTTGGATTTCCCTTTCAGTTGGCTGGACATCTGGAATTGAAGTGTCAGTAGTTGCTGCTGAAGAAGTGGAAGAAAATCCCGGAGGTGGAAACTGCTGCTGGGAATTTCCCAAGATATGGGTATAATTCAAAGCCTCTCCCCTTGTAGGGGAGAGGTTTGGAGAGAGGTTTTCCAGGTTTTGTGAAAAATCAGGATCTTTAACCTCTTTGTCTACTTGTGAAGGGGAATCGGAAAAAAAGAGATTTTCGTTGATGGGTTGTGCTTTGACTATTGCAGGGAACAAAACAAGGCTGAGAGCTACTATCGGCATCGCCCCAATTAATTTCAGGTTAAATGTAGTTGCACTGTGCAGTCTGGGCTTCATTTCTTGACTGGCTCCTGAAATGTGGGGGTGACAGCGAAGTTCATGCGTACTAAGCCACCAGGCTCTAAACGCACCAAGCGAGATTGGCTATTCCGTTCGCGGAATTTTCGGTTGGGAGCTAAGGTATAACCAGGGAGACTACTGAGGTCTAATACACCTGTGTGATATCCAGGTAAGGCATTAGCTAAGGAGAACAAACCATTGGGATCTGTAGTGATGCGGTTTCCGTCCTCCAGAAAAATTACTGCATTTGGTATCCCAGGTTCACCAGGCTGTTGTTCACCGTCAAAGTTTTTATCAACAAACACCCGACCGATGATTGTGCCACAATCAGAGAGGATTCCTGGACGAATTTTCAACTGGTGGGTTGCTGGGCCATCCTTAGTACTAAAACCGTTGTCAGCTCGTCGGGCATTAGCGATCGCACTATTACGACCATCACCACGCACTGCATCGGCTGTTAATTGAGCAGCGTAGGCAATATTCAAGACTTTCTCGCTGGGAATCGTTACATCTGTTCGGAATGTCACTGTGTTACCATTGCCTTCGGCGGTGATAGTCGCTGGCTGACCATCTATTTCTCCCCGCACAGATTTAGCTAAAAAGCGGAAGCCTAAAGGTAGGTTGTCGGTGACAACTAGATTATTCAAACCAGCATCAGCAAGATTTCTCACCGAGAGGCGGTAGATCACAGTATCTCCAGGTTCAGCCACAGCGCGATCGCCTGTTTTGATGATCTGCACCTGATTGGGTTGACACATATTTGTACTGAATTCAAAGGCAAATAACTTCAGTGCTTGAATTTCAGCATTGTTAACCAAAACAATCGTATCTTCGACCCTTGTCTCCCCTAGGATACTAATTGGCTGACCATCTAAAGAAGTAGCCACATACCGCACGACATCATTACCTTCAGTGCCAGTGCTAGCAACGATTTCAATCTTGATGCGTCGTTGTTTATAGATGGAATTTGCTGGTGGATTAACTACTAAAATGTAGGTTCTACCTGGATTCGTTTGACCTTTGTTGGGATCGAGGAGGAAATTGTAAACACCCGCAGGGTTATTCGTGATCAAGTAAGGATTTTTATTCTCGATATTTGGCTCTTTACCACCGGAAATGTTGTTATTAGGAATATCAGGCAACTCTGTTCGAGTTAGAGGAACTAAGTTTCCTAATTCTGTCCCCGTTGGATCGCTGGGATTCGGTTCATATACACTTACTGAAAAACCTGTATAGTCAGGTAAAAGTTCGCCACCGCAACCTAAAATCCGTCCTAATGGATCAACTAATGGCGTAGGACTAACGTTAAGCTGACTAGAAGTTCCTTGATATTGATAATTACTAGCAGAATCTGTATAAGTATAAGCAGCTTGATTTATAAATGGCACAGACGCAGCCAGATTGTTAGTCTGTTGCGCGATCGCTGGTATAGATATAGAACTATGCAAAAAACTTCCCAGGAAAACAGTTGTCGTTAACCGTCGCCACCAGTTATTGCTAGAAGTAATTTGCTTTTGGTTTTGAGGACGGCTCACTGAACATATCTCCTCTGGGATGCCAAGCTTGTTATTAATAAAAACACTGCTTTCTTTAGGAAAATCTCAATTATTAAATCGTACTTAAGTAGGTCGGCACAATTAAAGCTAACTGGCTAAGGCTGTCATTTGTCATTTGTCCTTCGTTATTTACAAGGGTTTTAAGCCTATTTACGTTTCGTAACATATTTAGGTTTTTTCGCGCCAACTTACTTACTGCAAGTTAACTGCTACAGTAATCCGATTTGATTAGTAGAATATTCTGTAAAACTTGTTCTTGGTCATTCATAATTACAAAGGACAAATGACCAAGGACAAAGGACAAGCCCAATTTCAATCAGCGCACTTGAGTTTGATAAGTCGCTTTGACTATCGTCTTGGCTGCAACTGATGGAACTTGCAAACGGATGTGGGTGTAAACAGTTGCTGGTGCTGGTTTAGTTTCCACTTTGCCGTTAGGCAGGGTTACTCTAACAGTGGGATTTTCGACAAAGCTGCGTCCACCATCAATGCTGTACGTAACTTTTGCATTATTGGTGACGTTGGTAGACTTCAGCACGTACATCATTCCTTTAGGAATAGGCTGATTTAGAGTTAGATTTTTAACTGCGCGATCGCTCTTATTCTCACCAAGTAAGGTATAGCGCAGCACATCTCCTGGTTGCACCACAGCTTGACCTTTCAAAGGTTGCCATGTTTTGCTTTGCTTACCTTGTTGATCCTGCGCCACCACTTGCTTTTCAGCCTCTAAGCGCAATTGAATTTGCCCTTTAGTTTGGACATTTTGAGCAACAGCGCTTGTAGAATGCCATAGAGAAGCCACTCCCGGCACTTGACTGACAAATGGAACTGTAGCAATGAGTGCGAACGCTCCTAAACTTGCAAAAGAAAGACGTTTCATAATTAATAACCTCAAAAAGCTGACAAAATGTTGATTGCTGATTTATCTTTCCCTTTTGTTGCTGGGAAATAATCAGTTCGTAGTTGGCGCTTTAGCGCTAAAGCGCCAATTACAAACACAGATGCACTATTACACCCCTCTTTATTGGCAAAGAGGGGTGAGGTCAAACTATCTAGTTAACCTTGCGTTGGAAGGTAAATGTTCTTTGAACACCCGGTGCAACCTGTCCGGTAGCAGTATTTACATACTTGGTGACATCGGTGGTAACCGTAGTACCAGTTTGATCGATGCCAGAGCTATTAGCAGGATCTCCACTGAAGAACTGAATAGTGGAAGCTCCAGAATCTTGAGCTGAACCAACAACGTTGCTAGTATCAATTTGAGTGTTGCTATCGTTGTCTCTCGCCCAGTTGTTGGGGAGTTTTGTACCATCTTCAGTAATCACGACTTTGTTAGCATTCAAAATCACGTTACCGGTTCCAGCTTCAGCATCAGAAATATTTTTGTATCTGATTTGGTACTCAATAATGTTTCCTGGAGCAGGATTTCTGGGTACATCAGCAACTGCTGAATCCGGATCGATACCGTTAAAAGTTGGTGTAGACTCAAAGTTCTCTTGACCTGCACCAACTGCTGGGCCGGTTCCTGGTAGAACTCGTGACACTTTCACCAGTTTTAAGAAACCAGTGTAGACGCGATCGATGGTGGTGTTTGTGCTAGTAGTCCCGCCGGCATTAATGGAAGCAGTAATCGGTACAGGGAAGCCAAATTCTTTATCGCCAGCGTAGTCAGCGATCGTATCAGTTGATAGAGCGGTGTTAGCTGGTAGATTAACTTCTACACCATAGTTGACAGTTGCACCAGGAGCAACGCTAGGAATTGTAATTGGTGTACCACTAGTTGGTGCAAAGGTTCCTGTTGCTTGATCGTAGGTATAGACAGCAGAACTACTAGCATAAGTAATAGTCACCTGAGTGCCATTTGGTAAATCTAGTTTATTTGTTGGTTGCGTGGGAGCTAGTGTAATAGTTCCAGCGTCAGTACCACTATTACTAATGGTATTGGTGAAGGCAACTGCTGAGGGGTCTAATTTGGAACCAGGTAAGGCATTAGCAGGAACAAGTGAAGATTTATTGGTGAAGTCATCGTTAGTCAGACCTGAAGGCCCAGTAGCATCTGGCTTATTCTGTGGCCCGTTAAGTACTGCTGAGGCTACAGGTGCTTGAACTGTGAAGGTGTTTGCTTCACCACCCGTTGAACCATCACCAGTGTTGTTGTTACCTGTGTCAACGCCAGTTTCCGGAGCTAATGGGGTATCAATATAGCCATCATCAACACTGGCAGTTGGCAGAATATCAGGAATACCATCACCATTGGTATCTGTTCCTGGAAAGTCCATAGTAGCTGGGTTTCCGTCACTGAAATAGTTGCTAGGGCTTTGGTCACCAGATTCGTCGTATACTGGGGCGTCAGTGCCAGGTGTTTGACCAAACAATTGAGCGATATTAGCAACGGTTATAGGTGAAGTTGCAGTTGATTCAACAGCTAGTTGAATTGAGAAACCATTGACTGTTGTACCAGGAGCGACGGAAGTAACGGTTGCTGGGTTATTGATAAAACCGACGCGAGTGACTGAGGCTAGAGGGGGTGCTGTTCTAGTCCAAGTAGCTGTATTCGCATCACTTGTACTAACTGCATCAGTGGAATAGACAACTTCCCAACCAGGAGGGGCAGTTGGCGCAACTGCCAAATCTGTACCCGCAGGAATGGCATCAGAAACTAAGATATACTTGCCAGGATTACCATCAACTGTAATGGTTGTACCTGTCAAAGCGGCTGGGGTAATTCCTTGTCCTGTAGGATCGTTAGACTCAACTCGCAAACTTAAATCGTAGGTGAGTTTGTCATCTGTAATCGTTGTTGTGCCAGCATTGTTGTAACCACTGCGAGTCTTAAGAACAGCGGCTAAAGAGAATGTCTTAACTGTTGTAGCAACTTTGATTTGCTGGGTAGAACTAGCTTCACGAGTACCGTTAATTGGTACGCCATTTACTTCACCAGGAGTTCCATCGGCGTTATCTACGGTGTAAACGTCACCACCATCTGGACTCCGCAATTGGTTTTGAGCATCACCAGGGGTTTCACCAAGGGTAACGGTAATGATGTCATTGGCTTGAGCGCCAGCTTGGACGGTAACTGGTACACGCACTAATACACTACCACCAGGGGCGATGGAGGGTATGATTGCCTCAGCACCAGTGATATTTTGCCAATTTGCGCCACCATCAGTGCTGTATTGGAGGTTATTGGGTGTTGTAGCACCTGGTAATGTGCCGGAAACTGTTCCAGGCCCAGTTGTTTTAGCTAAATTAGGAACCCGGAATTGGGTTGCGTCGTTACCTACGTTTGTCAAGGTGTAGGTGTAAATGAGTAAATCACCAACCGCAACAGTACCACCATTGCTATCTGTGACTCCAGATGAGTTGAGAGTGATACCAGCAACTTCTGCCACAGTTACAACAACAGTGTTAGAGGCGGTATTTATGGTTGTCCCTGGGTCGTTAGGGTCTTCGTAGGTCGCTGTCGCCGTGTTGCTGATGGATTGACCCGCAGCTGTCCCTTCAGCTAATACAGGCGCAATAAATTGGAAAAGGCTACTAGTTAACAATGCTGTTGCTACTATGGATTGATAGCGCTGGCGCTGCTTGTTAACAGATTTGTTTCGGTTTACCATAGAAATAGTTTGTTTATTTGCTGAACTTGGATCTTGGACTTTGAGACAGGATAAAGTTCGGCAATTCCTTTAAGGATTACCGATTCTATCTGCCCAAAACTTTGACGTTTCGCTTTGGGAATGCATATTTAAGGAGTTAAGTTATTTACGCTCCTTAAAAACGATACTGAGGCAATAGGCAGAAATAACTTATCTACTTGGTTGATGCTGACCTTTAAGAATCAAGGCTAGCGATCGCAAATATCTGTGACTTCTGATTGTGTCCTGCTGAATGATCTATGCAAGTAGAAATGTAACTTTTACAGCAAAAATAGTCTTCAGTATATACAAGTAAGTTCCATAGCTGTGAATAATTGCATCAAAGCTGAAAAATTAACTTTAATTTTGTAACACAAGTAGCTTTAATTAGACACAAAAAATTCTAAAGCCTATACATTAGACATCTGGTAAAAATTAAATATGCCTTACCCAGAACCCTTGTAGAGACGTAGCAATGCTACGTCAAAACAATTTTTTTCGGAGATGTTTATTAAAGGATTTTTGGATATTAGTTGTCATTTATGTAGTACTCTGTGGAGTCAAATGATTTCAAAATATGCAAGTTGATCATACATAAAATGCATTTGAATCATAATGACTATCCGTATTACAACTGAGTATTAGTGGTCAACCAAAGCAACGAAAGCTAAGTATCTACTTAAATAGGTTGGCGCAATTAAAGCTAACTGGCTAAGGCTGTCACTTGTCATTTGTCCTTCGTGATTTACAAGGTTTTAAGCCTATTTACGTTTCGTAACATATTTATGTTTTTTCGCGCCAACTTACTTAGGCTACTGTGTATACACAAGTCGGCAGACCTCTCCCCAAACCCCTCTCCGACGCACAGAGGGGCTTTGAAGATTGGCTGCCTTTCCCTGGTAGGGAAGGGGCTGTTCCAATACTGCGTAGGTTTTGAAGATTTGTAGGTTGGGTTGAACTTTAGTGTTACCCAACAAAGAGAAAGAAAATGTTGGGTTTCGTTCCTCAACCCAACCTACACCTACACCAGAGTGATTTTTTAGGCAAAACCTACGCAGTATTGAAAGTGTATTGCATCCAAGCGAGAACTGCGATCGTAGCAAATCTCTGGATTTGTAACATAATGAGTACAGCACAAATACTGAAATTAGTGACTACTTATATCAAAGTTTTACAAAGATCATCCCTTTCATTACCAAACATACCCGACTATTTTTATCGGGTATGTTTGACTGGTATTTTTGCTCGTGTTAGTATCAGGCGACAGCGACAGACAAAACTTATTAAAGCTAGTTTATGACTCAGGCAATCACAACCGAAACCAAAGCCAGCACTGCCTACTTTCAAGCATTGAAGTGTAAAGAATGTGGTGCCGAATATGAACTCAAAGCCAGTAATGTTTGTGAGTTATGTTTTGGGCCTTTAGAAGTCAAGTATGACTACAACGCCCTCCGTCTAACTGTCACTCGTGAAACAATTCAAGCTGGGCCTAACTCAATTTGGCGCTACCGTCCCTTTTTGCCTGTTGCAACTGACAATGTTATAGATGTGGGAACGGGTATGACTCCCTTGGTTCGTTCTCACCGTCTTGCCCGTCGCCTGGGTTTAAATAAGCTTTATATAAAAAATGATGCCGTTAATATGCCCACCCTTAGTTTTAAGGATCGGGTAGTGTCAGTTGCTCTATCGAGGGCGCGAGAGTTAGGTTTCACTACTGTTTCTTGCGCTAGCACAGGTAACTTGGCAAATTCGACAGCTGCGATCGCAGCTCACGCAGGTTTAGATTGCTGTGTGTTCATCCCCGCAGATTTAGAAGCTGGTAAAATTATCGGTAGCCTGATCTACAGTCCCACCCTGATGGCCGTCAAAGGCAACTACGATCAAGTAAATCGTCTTTGTTCAGAAGTTGCTAATACACATGGTTGGGGTTTTGTCAACATTAATCTGCGTCCTTATTACTCTGAAGGTTCCAAAACGCTAGGCTTTGAAGTTGCGGAACAACTAGGCTGGGAACTACCCGATCATGTTGTTGCTCCTTTAGCATCTGGTTCACTATTTACCAAAATTTATAAAGGGTTCCAAGAATTTATCGAAGTTGGTTTGGTAGAAAACAAGAAAGTCCGTTTTAGCGGCGCTCAAGCTGAAGGTTGTTCACCCATCGCCCAAGCCTTCAAAGAAGGACGCGACTTTATTAAACCAGTTAAACCGAATACAATTGCTAAATCGCTAGCGATCGGCAATCCAGCAGACGGCATTTATGCTGTGGAGTTAGCTCAGAAGACTGATGGTAACATTGAATCAGTCAATGATGCAGAAATTATCGATGGCATCAAGCTGCTGGCAGAAACCGAGGGCATTTTCACAGAAACGGCTGGTGGTACAACCGTAGCCGTGCTGAAAAAACTGGTAGAAGCTGGCAAAATTGATCCAGATGAAACTACCGTGATTTACATTACCGGCAATGGTCTAAAAACCCAAGAAGCAATCCAAGGCTACGTTGGCGAACCCTTGACTATTGATGCCAAACTCGATAGTTTTGAACGTGCCCTAGAGCGATCGCGTACTCTGGAACGCTTGGAATGGCAACAAGTCCTCGTTTAGTTAGGAGTTATGAGTTAGGAGTTAGGAGTTAGGAGTTATGAGTTATGAGTTATGAGTTATGAGTTTTTTATAAGGGAAATGCTGAAAACCCGTGAGAAGCAGGACACGCAAGTGTCCGAACTTCGTACTTCAGGCACGGGATGAAAGCAAGTCACAAGCCTTTAGGCTTAAGTCAATTTTGTTGATGAACATGGTAAAATACTCCAATCAGTACAAGATTTAAAAACCTACCCCCGGGCTGGGGGAAAGTCTACGCCCAAAAAACTCTCTCTGGAGATATGACTACGCCCTATAGGGCAAACGTGGTCAGCCTGGGAACCTGAGAAATCAGGATATTAAGAGCGTAATCTCTTAAGAATCTCCGTACCTTTAGGTCGGAGAGTGTCAACCATAACTCTTAACTTTATTCCTAACTCCTAACTTCTAACTCCTAACTTCTAACTCCTCACTCCTCACTCCTCACTCCTAACTTTCTACTTCTATGGCTGTAAAAGTTTTAGTTCCCACGACTCTTCAGAGTTTTACTAATAATCAAGCTACTCTAGAATCCACCGGTAGCACCATTGCTGAATTGCTGGACTCCTTAGAACAAAGCTTTCCTGGGATTAAATCGCGGTTATGCGATGAAGAAGGTAAGCTCCGTCGGTTTGTAAATTTTTATGTCGATAGCGAAGATATTCGTTATTTAGATGGTATAGACACAACTCTTAAAGATGGTGACGAAGTAAGTATTGTCCCAGCTGTCGCCGGTGGTTAAGAGAGACCTTTGAGAGCCAGTATTTTCCATGCAAAGTAACCGTTTAGGGGGTGCGCTCTCCTGAACGGCTACATAATTTCTGAGGGTAATACCAATTGGAAAAATGATTGCGACAGATGGACAGAGAAAACCCAGATACAGCAAGCGGTTTCCAATCCAAAATCTCAAATCTCAAATCCAAAATGGTATAAATATGGTTTTCCACTACACTCATGCATTTGTCACTATAGCATCAGTTAATTTGGAAAAGTTAGTAAATTTCTATAGTAAATTGCTGGGTCAAAAGCCAGTTTCTTTGACTGCAAATGTCTATGCTGAGTTTAATTTGGTTAGTATGCGATTAGGTATTTTTAAACCAAAGAACACAAAAGAATCTGAATTTGAAGCGATGTCTAACGACAACCTGGTTTGTGTACACCCCAAAAGTAAGATAAGTTTGTGTTTAGAGGTGAGTAACTTAGAAGATGCGATCGCTCACTTAACTGCTTTGGGCTATCCTCCATCAAAAGACATTTCCATTGCTTCTCACGGGAGAGAAATTTATGCCTATGACCCTGATGGTAATCGTCTGATTTTACATCAAGCCAAAGAGCAGTGCTGAGTTATATCATTTTGGATTTTGGACTTCGGCTAGTTAGCTAGGACTTACGCAAGTGTCACAAAAAATAAAAGCTTTTAGTTTGTAGTAAGGGCTACCCTACGGGAACGCTCCGCGAACAGCCCTAATTTTGAGGACTAAAGTCCTCACTACAAGCTCCAAGATAATATGCATTAGTAATTAATAGTTAATAATAAAATATGGCCATAACTCAAAACTATAGATTAAACCTGATTCAATGGTATCCAGGTCACATTGCGAAAGCTGAAAAGAAGCTTAAAGAACAGCTGAAGCGCGTAGATGTTGTGTTTGAGGTACGAGACGCTCGGATTCCCTTAGCGACTCACCACCCCCAAATAGCGGAGTGGGTGGAGGGTAAGACACGGGTGTTGATACTTAACCGAGTAGATATGATTACGCCACAAATGCGATCGCTGTGGATAGATTGGTTTAAACGTCAGGGAGAAGTCCCTTATTTTACCAACGCTCAACATGGTAAAGGTATAGCAGAAGTGGCGCGGGCTGCACAAGCTGCTGGGGTAGAACTTAATCAAAGAAGAAGCGATCGCGGGATGTTACCCCGTCCAGTGCGAGCTGTGGTGATTGGTTTTCCCAACGTCGGTAAATCAGCTTTGATTAACCGCCTGTTGGGACGGCGAGTAGTAGAAAGTGCAGCCCGTCCTGGGGTAACTCGCCAACTACGCTGGGTGCGAATTTCCGAACATTTGGAATTGCTAGATGCTCCTGGTGTCATCCCTGTCAGAATGGAAGACCAAGACGCAGCATTAAAATTAGCTATTTGTGATGATATCGGTGAAGCATCTTACGATAACCAACTAGTAGCAGCAGCCTTAGTGGATTTACTCAACTATTTGGAAGCTGTAGCTGCAGATTTATTACCAAAAAAACCATTACAGTCTCGCTACCAACTCGATTCGATATCAGACACCGGAGATATCTATTTGCACGCCTTGGCGGAGCATCGTTACCAAGGTGATACAGAGCGAGCTGCAAGGCAACTTTTAACAGATTTTCGCAAGGGATTGTTGGGTGAAATTAGTTTGGAATTACCACCTAACTAGATTACAACGATTTTTAGCCCATTCTTGAGTAGCGGGTGAGTAGCATTTAAAAATCTGGACACTCTGATTTGGTGACATCTGGGTGGCACTAGTACCGCAAAACTGTCTGGACGTTATCGCCGATCCAGTAAGCCACTTTTTCCGGTGATGCCCCAGATGCGATCGCCCAAGTAGCGAAGGTATGCCGAGTGCTATAAGCCTTTTGACAGCCAATGTGTAGTAGCCTAGCGGTCTGGACATTGGTAAAATGTCCTTATTATTGAAATTCAGTTTGCTTTGGCGATCGCCAAAAAGGCGGGAAATCGCGTTGGGAAGTAGTTGAAATCTTGTTAGCTTTTATGCTTAAAATTGCACAACAGGTTTATTTGGCATCTACGTAAAGCTAAAGTTGACCCTTTGCAGGACTCCCTCAAGTAATGCTGACTGAAATTTTGCCTTTCCGTTTTGAGTTAGACACGATCGCGATCGCCGGAGCGAGTTTGTGGTCATTGGCGCTATATCTAGGTTTTTCCAGAATCAATGAATGGGTAATCGAGCAACTCAATCGCTGGTTTAACTTTGCCGAGCGATCGCTCTACACTAGCCAATCAGAATTTGAAAAGACTCGTAAAGCCAGAGAATCCCAAAATGCTTTTTACGCCTCACTGTTCAGCATCGTGCCTTTTTTAGTAGTTGGCGCTTTATTTAACTGGGTTCTGGAAATTAGTTTAGGTAAAAGTTGGGGAATTAGTACAGGTATATTAGCTTGTATGGGTGCCGGTATTTATGAACTTGGGCGCAGGGATGGAGAATCTTCGGATTAAGCCAAAGTGAAGGTCAGGGAGATGAGGAGGATGTTGCTCCCATTACTCCCCCTGCTTCCCCTCTGACAGGTCTAAGTAAGTCGGCAAGAATAAACCAAACTATATTACGAAACGTAAATACACCTTATAGCGGTTCTCAATTGCATGGAATACAGACCTAACCCCCGGCCCCTTCCCTTCTAGCGTTGGGGAGTAATACCAAGTTGTGTTTGATGCTATTTTTTGCTTAAAAGTCAGCCCAGCACATACCTTGATTATAAACAAGACTAACTTTGGCAACTTGGTATAAGATTCAAAGCCTCTCTCCTAAAAGGAGAGAGGTCAAAACTGTACTGCACCCAAGCGATAACCGCTATAAACCCTTACAAATCAATACAGCTCAGTTAAGGCTAAAACTTTTTGCCAAAGTCAATTTTTTTAACGTAGACGCTTCTCTACGAGACGCTACGCGAACGGCTTGCCGCAGGCTACCGCAAACGCGAGTGCGTCTCCCCCTGGGAGAAGGACGCAAACGCGAGTGCGTCTCGTAAGAGTTGGACGCAAAGAAAGAGAAGAAAGAGAACAAAGAAATGCTTAACCCAAGTGTATTGCCTTATAAATGACGAAGGACAAATGACAAATGACAGCCTTAGCCAGTTAGCTTTATTTGCGTCGCTCTACTTAGCGATTTTAGTTTTGAGTACACCCCTGATTTCATGCTTTATGACTCAATAGCTGCGTTGGGAGAATTACGGGTTAAAAGACCATCTTCCATTTCTATGATGCGATCGGCTATGTCTAAAATCCGATTATCGTGTGTCACTAATAAAATGGTAGTTCCCTGATTTTTGGCTAGACTCTGCATTATTTCCACGACATCGCGCCCAGATTGTTTGTCCAATGCGGCTGTTGGTTCGTCTGCTAGCACTAGAGGGGGACGATTTACTAAGGCGCGGGCGATCGCAATTCTTTGTTTTTGTCCACCGGAAAGATTGTCTGGGTAGTAATCAACTCGTTCTTCTAGACCAACTGACCCCAGCATGGCTTTTGATTTAGCCACTGCTTCTGTTTGAGAAATATTATCATTCAATTCTACCGCCATTTGCACATTTTGCTTCGCAGTCAAGAATCCTAGCAAATTGTGAGCTTGAAAAATATAACCAATGTTGCGCCGCATCTGCACTAGTTTGTTTTGACTGACGCCAACAAGTTCTTCACCTAAAAATTTTAAACTTCCCTCTTGTACAGACCGCAAACCACCAATTAAGCTCAGTAATGTTGTTTTACCTGAACCTGATGGCCCGGTCATAATTACAATTTCACCCGGATAAATTTCTAGGTTGATATCGAATAATATCTGTTTTCTCAGTGCGCCTTTGCCATAATAGTGATTGAGACTTTTAATGGCAATTACAGGTTCTTGTTTCATCATGAAATTGTTACCTATAAGTTAGTGTTTTCCAGGGAGAACTGTAGGAACTAAGTAGGTAGGCACAATTAAAGCTAACTGGCTAAGGCTGTCATTTGTCATTTGTCCTTCGTCATTTACAAGGGTTTTAAGCCTATTTACGTTTCGTAACATATTTAGGTTTTTTCGCGCCAACTTACTTATCACTAATATTTATTGATTGAAAATAGAGTTACAAATCAGATATATTTTAACTAGTTAAAATATATCTGCTGGGTCGGCAGAACGTAATTTTCGGACTGCGATCGCACCGGAAATAATACACATTAGCATAGTCAAAATCAACACCATTACTGCACGATCAACACTCATAAAAACTGGTAAAAGGGTTGCTTCTCTAGCACTTTTGTACATAAATAAAGCAAAAACAATTCCCGGTAAATATCCTAAAACTGCTAACAACAAAGCCTCTTGAAGAATTACTGTCAACAAATAGTTTTGTGTATAGCCTATTGCCTTGAGAGTAGCGTATTCAGCTAAGTGATCTGCAACTTCTGTATAAAGGATTTGATAAACAATCACAGTTCCGACAATGAAACCCATGACAGTCCCTAATGTGAAAATAAACCCAATAGCTGTACTATTTGCCCAATAATTACGCTCAAAATCAATAAATTCTTGTTTAGTTAAAACATTTACCTCATTAGGTAAATACTTGCGTAATTCTTGGGCAACAACTTGAGCATCTGCTCCCGGTTTTAATCTAATTAGCCCAATATCAATTAATCCTTTTTGACGATTGGTGAATATGCGTAAAAAATTAAGATCACTCGTAATTAAATTACCATCTGCACCAAATGATGCACCTAATGTAAATAGTCCTTCTACTTTAATTCGCCGCCTTCGCACTTCTGCTGTTACAGTTTTTCCTTGGTCATAATTCGCAGCAATTGGGCCATACTCTACTCTAGAAGAACGGTCAAATAGAACGACATCAGGTAGTTTAAGTTTATCTAAATTTTCCTCAACTCCAGGTAAGTTAAGTAGGTTAGTTTCTGGGTTAATTCCAAATATCAGGATACTCCGAGGACGACCTGTTACAGGATTTTTCCAGATTGTAAAGTCTAAATATATCGGATGTACTGATTGGACTGTGGGTAACTCTAAAGCTTTATATAACCGTCTTTGAGAAAAGCTCCTCATGGCCAGAACAGCGCTAGATTGACTATTGATTAAAACAATCTCGCCCTGTAGGCTGCTATGAAATCGAACGTTACTATAATATAAAGCATCTCGGAAACCGAGTTGCATGAACATTAAAATATCAGCAAAAGCAATTCCGGCTAAAGCCACAGCTAGGCGAGTTTTTTCTCTTGTCAGTTGTAGCCAAGACAGAGGTATTTTTTGATTCATATTATAGGCATATAAGTCAATAGGGTTCACTTAAGGGCTGAAACTCTTTTTTTTACGAACCACAGAGGCGCAGAGAACACAGAGAGAAGAGAGAAGGAGGAAATGCTTAACCCAAGTGTATTGGCATATAAGTACAGTTAAAATAATTCGTAATTCGTCATTAATTATTAATTATTAATTTCCACAACAACTTTGGCGTAAGTCAAACCAGAAACTTTCTGGCTATCTTCTGGAGGTAGAGCAATTTTAACTTCTACAACTCTGGCGTCCACATCTGCTGCTGGATCTGTATTCAGTACATCTTTTTTACCAATTTTTCTGCCAATTTCAGTGACAGTTCCCTTTAATTCGCCGCTAAATGCACCATTGTCACTGGTGATAGTAGCGTTTTGACCAATACGGACTTTACCAATGCTGTCTTCGGCGACTTCAGCAATCACAAACATTTGGCTGGTTTGGCCAATTTCTGCAATGCCATTTGCACCGATCGCTTCGCCTGACTTGGTGTAAACCTTTAAAATCTCTCCAGCGATTGGTGTTTGGACGTAGCTTAACCTCAGTTCTGCTTCAGCTTTTCTGACATTTGCGATCGCATTACTAACTTGGGCTTGGGCTACTTGCACATCGGTAGGACTAACATCTAAAATTCTGCTTAGTTTGGCCTTTTCTTCATCGATTTGTCTTTGCAAAGTTGCTAAAGTTTTGTCACGGTTAACTTTGGCTTCGATTAACTGCTGTTGCAAAGTTGCTAAATTTTGGACTTGGTTAGCTCTAGCCTCAGCAAGTTGCTGTCGTAGGGTTGCTAATGTCTGCTTCAAGGTAGCTTGGCTTTCAGCAACCTGTTGATTAGAAGTTACTGCACTCAAGCGTCTCCTGTCCCGCTCTTGCTGAGAAATAGCACCTTCTCTGTATAAAAAATCATAACGTCCGGCATCTACTTGGGCATTGCGCTGTTCGGCTTGGATACGTGCAAGGGTTGCTCTGAGAGTATCTCTTTGCCCACTGAGTTCAGCTTCTAGGCGATTTACTGTTGCTTGTTGAACAAGTTTATCCCCACTTAACTGAGCTGCAATCCGCGCGATCGTTGCTTGTTGAGCATCCCTTTCCCCAACAAACTGCGCTTGTAGGCGAGCAATAACTGCTCTTTGGGCTTGAATATCTCTTGGAGATCCAGCCCTGACTTGCGCTAAATTGGCACTGGCTTCTTGGACTTTCGCTTTTGCTTCTTGTAGTCCGGCTATTTGGGTATCGCGGTTGTCCAAAATTGCCACAATTTGACCTTGCTTTACCTGTTCACCCTCTCTCACCAGAAGTTGCTGAATTCGTGACGATGGTGCTAATCCTGAAGATGGGGCGGACAATTTAACAACTTCGCCTCGCGGTTCCAAACGCCCTACAGCACTAATGCTATTGCTAGATGGCATTATTGGTGCCGATGTAGTTAGTTTTCTTAACTGCTCAATTTTGGCCGTACCTAATATCCCAGCAGCGATTACTATTGGCACAGCTACAGCGATACCCCACCAAATCTTAGGTTGTTCACTATTAAGTGGCTGCTCACTTGGCTTTGGCTTTTCAGTCACCCTTGACATAGTATGTTGCCTATTATTTACCTGAATTGTGCTGGTGGAAGTAAAAATAAAAGGGTTTTTAATCAACAGCCAGTCGTTTAAGACAAACAACAGTGGTTTAAAGCTGGGTATGGCTTAAAACAGTTATCAGTTATCAGTTAAAAATTGTAAATCAACCCTTCGACTAGCAAGAGGGTAAATTGGGAGTCAGAGTCCCCCACTTCTAAAAAGTGGTGTGTTTGGTGTCGTGGTCAAATAAGAGACACCAAACCGTGATAACTGATAACTGTTGAGTGTTCACTGATTTAATAACTCTGAGTATTATTGAGACATGAGTGCAATGATAGTTAGCAGAATTTACAAGCAGTATAAATCTAGATGTAGAGACGCGATATATCGTGTCTCTACACAAAATCCTAAATTGGTATGATGCGGTGCTATACTGCTAAGTAAGTCGGCAAGAATAAATCAAACTATGTTACGAAACGTAAATACACCTTAAACCCTTACAAATGACGAAGGACAAGTGAAAAATGACAGCCTTAGCCAGTTAGCTTTATTTGCGTCGCTCTACTTACATTCATTACGGCTATAGTTAGTCACAAAATTGAAAAGAAACATCAAAAACAGACTGTTGCCTTTGTTGAACACAATCTTGCTACAAAAATTAGTCTCCCTTAAGTGAATCAACGATTAGCTGACTAAAAAATATCTGTCAACTTGAGTATTTCTAACATCAGAGTTTCCTTAACTTTCTGGTCAAAGAGTGAGCTGTCTCTAGTTACTTGCATCTACCAAGACAACAAACCATTTTGTGATATTCGCTTCAAAGACCTTACTTTTCTGGCTGCTGCTTTTTTTGGACTCCATTAAACTCTCGTTGAATGAATTCTACATTTATCCGTTACGCGAAAACGTAACAGAGCTTACAGATGGAGAACTGTGAGTCTCGCAAACCAAGCAAAGGTGAATCCCCTAGCATTAAAGAAGCAAAAGATAACTTGGAGAAGCCCGAACCAGGGAAATCAACCAGCACCCGCTCAACTAGCAGAGGGAAATGGTATGCAGTGAATCTGGAATTGCCGCATGAAGGCGGGATAGCTGCACTAGACTAGAAGTAGGTTGAATTGACTCGATATTTAACAACACTATACATTATCCACGAATGCAATTGAAACCACAGCGACAATTAATGAGAGTGGACAACTTACGCTCGATAAATCACTGGGATTCATCAAACCACAGCGCGTTCGTGTTATCGTCTTACTTTCCGAAGATGACGAAACCGATCCTGATGAAACACCTACAGAAGTTGTTATAGAAGGTATTCGCCAAGGTTTACACGAGGCTTTAACCGGACAAACTATTCCCCTCTCAGAAATGTGGTCAGGCATTGATGCAGAGTGAACCATCGTCAATCCAGATCGCTCTTACACCTCGTTTTAAAAGGGATCTTCGAGAACTTGCCAAACGCTATCGTTCAATTCGTACCGATCTCCAACCCTTAATCGAGCAACTTCAAGCAGGTGAAATTCTCGGTGATAGAATCGCTGGAGTTAAATATCAGGTTTTCAAAGTTCGTCTTAAAAATAGCAACATTCAAAAAGGAAAAAGTGGAGGCTATCGAGTCATTTATTATCTGAAAACTGATCAAGGAATTATACTCACTACAATTTATTCAAAATCCGATATTTCAGATGTTAGTAATGAAACAATTGAAGAAGCAATCGCGCAATATGAGCAAGAAATTCAAATAGCCGATAATTCAGATGCATAAAGGGATATGCTGTCCTCGATCCACAAAATTGACACGACTTAAGCCTAATTTGGGAGATCGAATAAAACTGTAGTCATGTAATGTTCTGCCCAAGCTGTGCCAAAGGCTTTTTCTAGGACGCGGCGGGTTTTATCGTTTTGCTGCTGTTTGGTGCAGTAGTTGTGTTGTCCGGCAAGATTTTGCGTGACTTGTTCAACTGAAACAGGATGTGAGGCGATCGCTTGGGTGCAATGGATGTCTAAAAAGTCTCGCACTCGCGAAAGAAACATTGTTTCTTCTTCAGCAGAACTGGGGCGGACAAAGATGCAAAAATCCGAAAAAATATTTCCCCATTCAGGTAATTCACGGGGTTGGGAAAAGTTAACCACTGTTAGCTGTGTGAGTGCAGAAGTATAAGATTCTGGTAAAGTACGTTCTACTTGAATCGGAGAAAGGTCTGCGATCGCTGCACTAATTTGCCCTCTACCCCCAACTAAATCGCAACCGAACATCGGCAGGTTGTATTCTGGACGCGGAAACATGACGCAGTGCAGAATATCCAGCATATTGCCGATTTTTGCCAGTTCCAAATGCATTTTCCGAAACTGGGGGGTTTGATAGCAACGGTTTTCAATCGTCAGTTTTTCGCCTTCTAATCTACCTTCCACATACCCCAACTCATCAGGCAAATGGTAGGGTGATAGATCAAGGTGCTGATGCCAAGCTGCCTCAATACAATCAGCTAGCTGACGAATTAGGGGATGTTGTTGCTCACGCAGCGAGGGCATAGAAGTAAATGACATATTCTAGTTGGGAATGCGATCTAGTGGCCAGTCTACAACTTGTCGTGCCGTTTCAACAGATAAGTGGTTAGCTCACATCTTGCACCTAGCCCTAGCGATTAGAAATCGCGGCTATACAAACTTTCGTCCACCTCCGTGGACTAAGAGGAAATCAAGGGTTTTTAACCCACGGAGGTGGGTTTTGTCTGTGTAGCCGCGACTTCCAGTAATAGGCGAATAGAATTCGCTACTACACAAACTTTCGTCCACCTCCGTGGACTAAGGAAAATCAAAGGTTTTTAACCCACGGAGGTGGGTTTTGTCTGTGTAGCCGCGACTTCCAGTCGCCAAGGCTTTAGCCAACAAAGGCGCAAATGTTGGGTTTTTGTTTCTCAACATACTAAAATTAAACGTAATTTTACCACAATAACGCCCAGTTTATTGACAATTTTAGATATTCATCAGAATATTTAGGTGGTTTAACGGTTATCAAAGTAATTTTTGTTTACAAAGTCAAATCAGTTGACTAGGTGACACCAAAAGATCGCTATCAATACAATTCGTAATTTTAAGCTTTGTAACTCGTGATTAAATTTCCTAATTACGAATTACGAGTGCTGTAAATGCGCGGCTAGAAACCATATCTGCACAAACAAAACCTGCCTTTCCTTCCCTACGAGACGCTAAAGGAACGCAGGTTTCAAAACTTTAATTTGTTAGTCGGCGCAAGCCTAAAGAGTTTGCGTAGCCGCCAATTCCATTTACCAAGGCTCTCGACTTCCTCAATTACTATAAACATAGGATAAAATCGTGGTTATTTCATCATTTAATCTCTCTAACCTCGACGGCGCTAACGGCTTCACCATCAACGGCATCGCAGCGGGTGACTACTTAGGCTATTCTGTCAGCAGTGCCGGAGATGTCAACAATGACGGCTTCGACGACTTGATTATCGGGGCAAGACTTGCCGACCCCAACGGCACAGATTCTGGGCAGAGCTACGTGGTGTTTGGCAGCAGCAACGGCTTTAGCTCCACTCTCAACCTCTCTAACCTCAACGGCACTAACGGCTTCACCATCAACGGCATCGCAGCGGTTGACTACTCAGGCTGGTCTCTTGGTAGTGCCGGAGATGTCAACAATGACGGCATCGCTGACCTGATTATCGGGGCACCCTATGCCTCCCCCAACGGCTTATATTCAGGGCAGAGCTACGTGGTGTTTGGCAAGAGCAACGGCTTTGACGCCACTCTCAACCTCTATAACCTCGATGGCACTAACGGCTTCACCATCAACGGCATCGCAGCGGTTGACTACTCAGGCTGGTCTCTTGGTAGTGCCGGAGATGTCAACAATGACGGCATCGCTGACCTGATTATCGGGGCAGCCTATGCCTCCCCCAACGGCGAATATTCAGGGCAGAGCTACGTGGTGTTTGGCAAGAGCACAGGCTTTGACGCCACTCTCAACCTCTATAACCTCAACGGCACTAACGGCTTCACCATCAACGGCATCGCGGCGGGTGACAGATCAGGCTATTCTGTCAGTAGTGCCGGAGATGTCAACAATGACGGCATCGCTGACCTGATTATCGGGGCACCCTATGCCGATGCCAACGGCACCGATTCTGGGCAGAGCTACGTGGTGTTTGGCAAGAGCACAGGCTTTGACGCCACTCTCAACCTCTATAACCTCGACGGCGCTAACGGCTTCACCATCAACGGCATCGCAGCGCGTGACGAATCAGGCTGGTCTCTTGGCAGTGCCGGAGATGTCAACAATGACGGCATCGCTGACCTGATTATCGGGGCACGCTATGCCGACCCCAACGGGTACTCTTCTTCTGGGCAGAGCTACGTGGTGTTTGGCAAGAACACAGGCTTTAGCGCCACTCTCAACCTCTCTAGCCTCAACGGCTATAACGGCTTCACCATCAACGGCATCGCAGCGAATGTCGAATCAGGCTCTTCTGTCAGCAGTGCCGGAGATGTCAACGACGACGGCATCGCTGACCTGATTATCGGGGCTTATGGTGCCGGCCCCAATGGCTCAGGTTCAGGGCAAAGCTACGTGGTGTTTGGCAACACAGGCTTTAGCTCTACTCTCAACCTCTCCACCCTCAACGGCGCTAACGGCTTCACCATCAACGGCATCGCAGGGAATGACTTATCAGGCTATTCTGTCAGCAGTGCCGGAGATATCAACAGCGATCGCTTCGACGACCTGATTATTGGGGCACCCGGTGCCGACCCCAACGGCTCAGGTTCTGGGCAGAGCTATGTGTTATTTGGCGGGACGAATATCGGCGGCACTCCTGAAGTGACAGGAACTCCCCGTGCAGACACTCTCCCAGGCACAATTAACAAGGATATCATCGACGGCAAAGCTGGCAATGACACCATCGACGGTAAAGCTGGCAACGACCTGCTCCAAGGCGGTGCTGGCAATGATATTCTCATCGGCGGTGCTGGCAATGATACCCTTATCGGTGGCATCGGTGCTGACAGATTCCTTTACGATACCAATGCTCGCTTTGACAGTTCTGCTATTGGTTTAGATACCATCTCTGATTTCAAACAGTCCCAAGGTGACAAAATTGTACTGGATAAGACTACCTTTAGTGCAATTACTTCTGCTGTCGGAACCGGTTTTAGTAATGCTAGTAATTTTGAAGCCACGTCTTTAGGGGCAGCCAGCACTGCTGTGATTGTTTACAACCCTGTAACTGGGCAGTTGTTCTACAACTCCAATGGTAGCGTCGCTGGTTTTGGCATCGGTGGTCCCTTTGCGGTTCTAACTGGTGCTACAACTCTGGTTGCATCAGATTTTGTGTTGCAAGCGTAGTTCGCCTAAATAGTACAAACGCGATTAATCGCGTCTCTATAAACATAGGAGAAAATCATGGTTATTTCATCATTTAATCTCTCTAACCTCGACGGCACTAACGGCTTCACTATCAATGGCATCACAGCGGGTGACAACTTAGGCTATTCTGTCAGCAGTGCTGGAGATGTCAACAATGACGGCTTCGACGACTTGATTATCGCGGCATACGGTGCCGACGCCAACGACACAGATTCAGGGCAGAGCTACGTGGTGTTTGGCAGCAGCAACGGCTTTAGCTCCACTCTCAACCTTTCTAACCTCAACGGCGCTAACGGCTTCACCATCAACGGCATCGCAGCGGGTGACACCGCCACTTCTGTCAGCAGTGCCGGAGATGTCAACAATGACGGCATCGCTGACCTGATTATCGGGGCAGTCTATGCCGACCCCAACGGCTCTTTTTCTGGGCAGAGCTACGTGGTGTTTGGCAAAAGCACAGGCTTTGACGCCACTCTCAACCTCTATAACCTCGATGGCACTAACGGCTTCACCATCAACGGCATCGCGGCGGGTGACACCTTAGGCAGGTCTGTCAGCAGTGCCGGAGATGTCAACAATGACGGCATCGCTGACCTGATTATTGGGGCAGAGAGTGCCGACGCCAACGGCACTAATTCAGGGCAGAGCTACGTGGTGTTTGGCAAAAGCACAGGCTTTGATGCCACTCTCAACCTCTCAGACCTCAACGGCACTAATGGCTTCACCATCAACGGCATCGCAGCGGGTGACTGGTCAGGCTTTTCTGCAAGCAGTGCCGGAGATGTCAACAATGACGGCATCGCTGACCTGATTATCGGGGCAGTCTATGCCGACCCCAACGGCATCGATGCTGCTGGGCAGAGCTACGTGGTGTTTGGCAAAAGCACAGGCTTTACCGCCACTCTCAACCTCTCCACCCTCAATGGCGCTAACGGCTTCACCATCAACGGTATCACAGCAAGTGACCAATCAGGCTTTTCTGCAAGCAGTGCCGGAGATGTCAACAATGACGGCATCGACGACCTGATTATCGGGGCTTATGGTGCCAAGGGCGCCTCCGATTTTGGGCAGAGCTACGTGGTGTTTGGCAAGAGCACAGGATGGAGCGCCACTCTCAACCTCTCTAACCTCAACGGCGCTAACGGCTTCACCATCAACGGCATCGCATATGGTGACCAATCAGGCGTTTCTGTCAGCAGTGCCGGAGATGTCAACGGCGATGGCTCCGACGACCTGATTATTGGGGCAAGACTTGCCGACCCCAACGGCACTGATTCTGGGCAAAGCTACGTAGTGTTTGGCAACACAGGATGGAGCGCCACTCTCAACCTCTCCACCCTCAACGGCGCTAACGGCTTCACCATCAACGGCATCGCGGCGGGTGACTACTCAGGCTGGTCTGTCAGCAGTGCCGGAGATGTCAACGGCGATCGCTTCGACGACCTGATTATCGGGGCATGGGGTGCCGACCCCAACGGCACCGAATCTGGGCAAAGCTATGTGTTGTTTGGCGGGACGAATATCGGCGGCACTCCTGAAGTCACAGGAACTCCCCGTGCAGACACTCTCAACGGCACAATTAACAAGGATATCATCGACGGCAAAGCTGGTAACGACACCATCGACGGCAAAGCTGGCAACGACTTGCTCTCTGGCGGTGCTGGCAATGATATCCTCATCGGCGGTGCTGGCAATGATACCCTTGTCGGTGGCATCGGTGCTGACAGATTCCTTTACGATACCAATGCTCGCTTTGACAGTTCTGCTGTTGGTTTAGATACCATCTCTGATTTCAAACAGTCCCAAGGTGACAAGATTGTACTGGATAAGACTACCTTTAGTGCAATTACTTCTGCTGTGGGAACCGGTTTTAGTAATGCTAGTAATTTTGAAGTCACTTCTTTAGGGGCAGCCAGCACTGCTGTGATTGTCTACAACCCTGTAACTGGGCAGTTGTTCTACAACTCTAATGGTAGCGTGGCTGGTTTTGGCATCGGTGGCCCATTTGCGGTTGTTACTGGTGCGCCAACTCTGGTTGCATCAGATTTTGTATTGCAAGCGTAGTTCGCCTAAAATACCGATTTCCAAGCTTGGAACAGCAAACGCCGAGCTTGGAACCGCTAACGTCAACCCTGTAGCAGCTAACGTCGAGCCGGGAGCTGCTAACGTCGAGCCGGGAGCCACTAACGTCGAGCCGGGAGCCACTAACGTTAAGCCGGGAACCACTAACGTTAAGCCGGGAGCCGCTAACGTCAAGCCGGGAACCGCTAACGTCAAGCCGGGAACCACTAACATTAAGCCGGGAACCGCTAACGTTAAGCTGGGAGCCGCTAACGTTAAGCCGGGAGCAATGCGTGTTAACTTAAGCCCTGGCGAATAGAATTCGCGGCTATACAAACAAAGTCCACCTCCGTGGACTAATACAAAATCATAACTATTGCCAAAAATTAGTGACATCATATCCCAATTCCCCTAGCATCTGCCGCAGCAGGGGTAAACTGAGTCCAATTACATTGCTGTGACAGCCTTCAATTTTTTCGACAAAGAAACTACCAAAACCCTCAATCGCAAAGGCTCCAGCACACTTGAGTGGTTCACCAGTGGCAACGTATGCTTCAATGGCCTTGTCGCTCATTTCGGCAAAGTAAACTTTTGTGACTTGAGACTTGACTAAAGTGCGGTTTTGCTCTAAATCAATTAAGGCATGACCTGTGTACAAATCGCCAAAGTGACCTTGCATTATCTGCCAACGAGCGATCGCTTCTGAAGTGTCTGCTGGTTTGCCGTAAATTTCACCATTCATGGATAAAACTGAATCACAACCCATAATCAAAGCCGATTCAAACTGCGAAGCTACAGTTTCCGCCTTGTACTGGGCAAGAGTTTTGACCAATTCTGCTGGTTCACTCAGTTCAATTTGCGACTCGTCAAAATCACTAGGTTTAACTATCGGTTCAATACCAACAGTTTGCAGCAAGCGGCGACGGGCTGGGGAAGCTGAGGCAAGTACAAAAGGTGGAATTTTCATGATCTGATCAGCTTGTTAATTGGGCATTGGGCAACTCAATTTCAGATTTTGGATTAAATTTCAATCTAAAATCGAAAATCTAAAATTCTTACTCCCCACAGACCCGATTAATAAACAGAAAAAGAATTAACAACCTCATCAATCATTCCTTTAACTCTCTGCCAGCGTTTTTCAGGAATTGAGGCGTTGAAGGTAAAAAGTTTACCACGGCTAACAGCGACGCTGGCAATGTTGTGCCGTTGCTGTTGATTGGGGAGTTTAACCTCATACTCTAAAAGGTAGTATGTTTTACCGTCTACTTCTCGCTGCGCGGCATTGACCAATTCCGCCGAACGACCAGAGTCAGGAGGCGCCAGAGCTGCTTTTCCTAATTTATATCCTACTTCTGTTGGGGTTCCCAATTCTGACAAAGTTTTGCCTTCTGGAACGGGGCTAATCACAACGGAAACATTTTCAGACACTTCAATCAAATCGTGGAAAACCACATCTGGCCCATTGGCAACTTTGACTGGCAGCCAGCCGTTAGGATATAAAAACTGATAGCCATCACTAGTGTCTACAAAGCTTTTGAGTCCAGCCGCAGCAGCTACACCAGAATTACTCAGACTGAAGCTCAATACCAATAGCAAAATTAATACAATTCGTTTCCACATTTTTACAGATTCCTTTGGGCTGGAGATCACACCAGGCAAGCATCATTCCTCGTTTTTATTCTCCCACCAACCGTGACGCTTCGCATGATGCATTAGATTGTAAGGGTTCAATGCCCAAATGTCGGCAAATACTCCTTGGTGTATCGCCTTACTGGGGAAGCGGCTTGAAATCTCTAAGAGGATGTTTGAAAAGTAAGCGATAATGCTCAGGTTATTTAATCTACTTTAACTTTTATCTAAGTAGAGCGACGCAAATAAAGCTAACTAGCTAAGGCTGTCATTCGTCATTTGTCATTTGTCATTTATAAGGGTTTAAGGCGTATTTGCGTTTCGTAATATAGTTTGGTTTATTCTTGCTGACTTACTTACTTTCCAGCTTACCATCTGTATCCATTGGCTATTGCCCATTCAATCGAGGCTTGAGCCTACCACACTGTTGGCTTCAATCAAGCTCAAAGGCTCATTCACGAATATTAAAAGCTCATTTACAGTCAACAATGTTGTGCGATCGCTAAATTTTCTTGTCAAACGGGTGAGACACCTTGATTTACAATACACTCACACCTGGATTGGTCACAAACCAAGCTGTTGACGGTAAGCGAGTCAATATAAAGAAGCATTACAATCTTGGCAACAAGCGCTGACAATCTATCAACAAACAGGGAATCAACTTGAAGTTGCCAAGACTTTGAATCAGTTGGGAATAGCTTACTTTGCCTTTGGAAAATACCAAAATGCAAAAGAATTTTACGAAACTGGGAAATAGAGAAGCTAAAATAACTTATCTTTATCTTAAGTTTCTTATCTTGAGTTGCAAAAGTTTTGTAAATTTAGGAAACTTGATTACATCAAGCATCTACCAATCAATTACATAAACGAGGGTGCATAAGATGAGTAATCAGCTATGCTACGAAATATTTGATTTGTCCACATTGCCTCTGCATAACCTTTTTCTGTAGTCCTAAAAGTATGGAATTTTCTGGCTATCTAAGTACAATATTTCATAAATTCGTAGCGAATTCTCTTTGCGTTCCTACCCTACGGGAAGGCGAAGCGCCTATGCGCTTCCCTTTGCGCCCCTACCCTGCGGGAAGGCGAGACGCCTATGCGTTTAAATTTCAACACTCAATTCGCCACGAATTAATGCTGCATCTGTACTAAGTCGTTTTTGACCCCCTGTTTTCTTGTGAATGTCTAGCACAACTCACAATTGGACATTGCCTCTCTCAAATAAAGTCAGGAATTGCCCCTATCCCAATAATCCGAGGTAGTGGTCAAGATGCTGGAAGACATGGGAGTGCAATATGAGTTTGGTATTTTGGGGGGTGCGATCGCATTCCTCTAGCACAAGCTTTAACACAGTTTAATCGACTTATTTGACTGGTGATTTTTTGGATTGTCGCTTGTTGAACGTCTAAAGTAGCTCAAACCCCTGTAGTGTCTACATTTTATCCCAATACGCTTGGGTTAAGGCTAAAACTCTTTGCCAAAGTCAATTTTTTTTACGAACCGCCAAGGACGCCAAGGACGCAAAGAGAAGAAAGAAATGCTTAACTGAACTGTATTGCATTTTATCCATTCAAGCTCATTTGTTTAAAATGCTTGGTGTAGCTGGGTTTCATCAGTTATTTAGCTTATTCTGCAACAACTCTAATTCTGTAGCAACCGTAACTGAGGAAACGAAGTATGCGTAACGACTTTTTAATTGATACTGAATCAGCACGTTTTGTGTCTAAAGAAACAGTGAAAAATTCTAACTGCACTCATAAGGATCGACCCACTTCTGCCGGAAGTGGCGATCGCTTTTCCCCAAAGATGATGAATGCAGACAGCATAGCCAAAACCCAGAAACTTTTAGATCAGGCGATCGCATCTGCCTGGCACACAGTGAAATCTGATCGCAGATTACCTATCTTGACCCCTATCCACTGGGTATGGCAACTGGCAGCTTCTTACCATCTAACTCACACCTACCCGCTACTGATAAAAGAAGCTTCTGGGCGCTTTGCTGCATTTGGTCGGACGAGTTTAGCACAGTGGGCTGCACATAAAGCTAAAGAAGAAACGGGTCATGACCGACTTGCTTTGCTTGACATCCAATCGATGGGATACAAAGCTGAGGCTGTAGTGGAAGCACTTATTCCCATCAGTGCAGTGGTTTTAGTGAATTACTTAACTCAGAGTGTATATGCTCAAGATCCAATCGGTTGCGTTGGCTATTCCTATACGCTGGAACGTTTAGCGACAGGCATCAAAGAAAAGCATATCCAGTCAGTTGAGGCTTTGCTGCCATCAGACATTGTAGCCACCCGTTGTCTGCGCGTACACAGTAGTGTCGGTGCTGATGTAGAGCATATGGAAGAAACGCTTGAGATGGTTGCAGGGCTTGCTGCCCAAGAACGCCACCGTGTGGCGATCGCTTGTTACGAAACTGCCCTGTTGTACTTCAGCCCACCTGAAGAAGATTACATTTCAGATAAAGAAGTGCAACATATGTTGAAACCTCTAGAGTCACGTACACGTATACAACCGAGAGTTGACATTCAGTGCCTCACCTAATAGCCAAGGCACCCAGAACAGTCCTTCCAAAGTTTCCTAGTTGAGTCCAAATAATTTCATTGAGGATGCTATTGATGTTATCAACCAAATTGTTTACTTACATTGCCTCTACTTTCTTGGCTAATACCTTGATTGTTAAATTATTGCCACCAGTATATGCTAGTCCGACTGAGCCTATTGAATCTAGAAATACTGTAGAGAAGCTAACGCTAAATCCATCATCTCTAACTTATACAGATGGCATCTTGCTCCAAGATAACGGTGCGGAAGTTTACTCAACTCATTTCAATCAAGGTGAAGTGATTCCATCTCTCTTTAATTCTAAGGGTTCAGGTTTCACCACCACCACAACAATTACAGCTATCGAGCAGCAATTTTTGATTCAAGATTTTGAGAGTAAAATTATTGATAACGATGTCGAAAATTTAAATAGCATCCAACTTGACTTGGACAGCATTTTGGCTCATGAGTTTGATCAAAAAGGGATGCTTATAGCAAGGTGTTGCTTGTAGAGTAAATATCTTTTCTAACCAAAATTGTATTTAGGATAAAACTTCATCCTAAATACAATTTTTACGTTGAGTAAGTTGGCGCGAAAAAAGCAAATGTTCTGTACAATTGATTCCGGCGTTTGAGTAAAGATTATCAGTTTTAAGTAGAGCGACGCAAATAAAGCTAACTAGCTAAGGCTGTCACTTGTACTGAGCGAAGTCGAAGTATTTGTCATTTGTCCTTCGTCATTTATAAGGGTTTAAGGTGTATTTACGTTTCGTAATATAGTTTGGTTTATTTTTGCCGACTTACTTACACGGAGTTAAGAAGTCATTTACAAAGTAAATATTAAGTAGGGTGTGTTACGGCTATGTAACGATTTGAGCGTTTGAGATAGTAGAAATTAGCCGTAATGCACCCTACAATTTAAGGTTTACTTTAGAGGATGTTTTAAAAGTCTTTTTATTGGTAGCAAAACGTTCTAGATCCCCCTAAATCCCCCTTTTTAAGGGGGACTTTGAAAGGTTTTGCCCCCCTTTTTAAGGGGGGTTGGGGGGATCAATAAGTACCTAAAATCACAGCCAACCACTTTTAAGCACAATTACTATTGACAAAATGAATTTTACCTTGACTTGTCACAAATGATCTTACAGAGCAAAATTCTCTGTTTCCTAATAAGTACGTTGGTGCGAAAAAAATCAAGTATGTTACGAAACGTAAATATGCTTAAAACCTTTACTAATGACTAATAGACATCTCCAGAAATTAATTATGCGTTGCCTGAAACCCTTGTAGAGACGTAGCAGTGCTACGTCTCTACATTCATTTTCACCAGATGTCTAATGACAAATGACCAATGACAAATGACAGCCTTAGCCAGTTAACTTTAATTGCGCCAACCTACTTACAACAGTTTGATATTTGTTGAGTAATCCTAACACTTGAGAAAATATTTTTGATTGCTCCTCAAAATGACTATTTCCCAATTTGGGTAAAAATTCCCAATATATTGGGAAAACATAAAAGATCATTATACGATCTACCCTTTGATAGATGTTGTACTCTAACCCAAATGGTAGGTTTTAAATGATGTTGCATTTAACTGAATCAAACTTGCTTTCAATACAAATTTAGCAATAAATAGTTATTTTTAAACTTGCATAAATCATTAAATTAAACTCTGAGAAATCTTCATAAGGCATTCTTTACTCGCTCTCCAGTGAGTAGTGTATGAGCTTGCCTTTGGCGGTTGCTGAATTCCAAAGAGACACGTCGGAGGCGATCGCGTCATCAGATTTTAAGTACGTTGGTGCGAAAAAACTCAAGTATGTTACAAAAAGTAAGTAATCTCAAAACCCTTACTAATGACAAATGACGAATGACAGCCTTAGCCAGTTAACTTTAATTGCGCCAACCTACTTACTTTTTAGATGTTGTTAGCGCTGATTCCATCTCTAACTAGCCTTTGAGCCAAATTAATGATCGTGGAGAACACTACCTTGAAAGTGGAGTTACGGACTATTGCCTTAAAAAAATAGGTACTGATAATTTATGAATCAGAACAAGCCAAAACGTAATCGTGGCGTTCTACTGACTCGTGAAGGCTGGCAAAAGTTTCAGAGGGCGAAACTTGAAGCGGAATTTCGAGAGAAATCTGGCTCTAAGTATAGCCTCGAAGAAATAAGTGAACGCGCTGGATTAACTTCAAACACACTCGCCAAGATACTTGCCAACCAAGAAGGAGTCGATAAACGAACGCTTGTTTATTTATTCATGGCATTTAACTTAGAGCTAAACCCCCAGGACTATTCCAAGTTAAATCTTGATTTAGCAATACTTCAAGACTTGAATTTTCCGAAGCGCGTTGATTGGGGAGAGACAATTGATGTATCTCTTTTCTATGGACGCACAGCCGAACTAGCTCTTTTGGAGCAATGGCTCATCCAAGAACGCTGTCGAGTGGTGGCGCTGTTGGGAATGGGAGGAATCGGTAAAACCTCTCTGGCTGCTAAGTTAGCACAAAAGGTTCAAGGATGCTTTGACTACGTTATTTGGCGATCGCTCTATAATGCTCCTCCACTTTTTGACCTCCTAGCTAATTTAATTCAATTTGTATCTAAAGAGCAAGTTTTAGAAACTGACTTACTAAAAAGTGTAAACGGCAGAATCTCACAACTGATTGAATATTTGCAACAACACCATTGTCTCATCATCCTTGATAATGTTGAAACCATTTTACAAACAGGCGCTTATGCTGGATACTATCAAGAAGGCTATGAGGATTATAGCTTTCTGATCAGACGGTTAGGACAAGTTCCCCATAATAGCTGTTTATTGCTGACTTCTCGCGAAAAACCCAAAGACGTGGCGTTAGAAGAAGGACAAGCATTGCCTGTTCGTTCATTACAACTGAGGGGTTTGA
This sequence comes from Nostoc sp. CHAB 5836, assembly GCF_020829445.1. Classification (GTDB taxonomy): domain Bacteria; phylum Cyanobacteriota; class Cyanobacteriia; order Cyanobacteriales; family Nostocaceae; genus Nostoc. Next base: position 8,397 of record NZ_JAIVFV010000057.1, on the reverse strand, counting down.
AAGAGGAAGAAGGAAAAAAAATTTTTCACCTAAAAGGTTTGTCTGGAGAAAAGTCCGATGAGAAAGTACTGATTGAGCGTTATTCTGGGAATCCATTGGCTTTGAAGATAGTTGCAACGACTATTCAAGATGTTTTAAATGGGAATATTTCTGAGTTTTTAAACCAAAAAACCGGAGTTTTTGGTGATATATACGCTGTTTTAGAGCAGCAGTTTCAGCGCTTATCTAATTTAGAGTATGTGGTAATGTACTGGCTGGCAATTAATTGTGAGCCAATTACACTCTACGAATTGCAAGACGATTTGATGTCACTAGTAACATCAAACCAATTATTAGAAACTTTAGAGTCTTTAGTAAGGCGAAATCTGATCGACAAGTTTCAGTCAACGCTAAATGAAAGAAGTGGCTTCTTCACATTACATCCTGTACTAATGGAGTATGTGACTAGGAAATTAATTAAGCAAACTTCTCAAGAGATTGCAAGTCAAGAATTTGTACTTTTTAAGTATTATGCTTTGAGTAAAGCTCAGTCCAAAGACTACACTAAAGAAGCTCAAATACGTTTAATTGTCAAGCCAGTTTTAGATGAACTTCTCGTTATTTTTAAAACCACAAGCAGGTTAGAAAATCATTTAAATGAAATTCTAGTAAAGTTGCAAGGAGGATCTCTACTAGAACTTGGATATACAAGCGGAAATATTCTCAATTTGCTTCGTCAGCTAAAGATCGATTTAAGAGGTTATGATTTTTCTAATCTAAGCGTTTGGCAAGTAGATATGCAAAGTGTAAATTTACCTCAAGTGAGTTTCCAAAATGCTAATCTAGCCAAATCAGTTTTTACTAAAAACTTCAATAGAATTTCTGCGGTAACATTCAGCCCTAACGGGGAAATTTTAGCAACGAGTGACGCAAATGGCAAGATTTGCTTGTGGCGAGACTTTGCTGAAAGCGAACAACTTTTGACCTGTTTAGGACATATTGATTGGGTTGGAGCGATCGCCTTCAGTCCGAATGGTAGCACTCTTTGCAGTGGGGGTACTGACCTAAATGTAAAATTGTGGGATGTTAACACAGGTGAATGCCTGAAAACTTTAACGGGACATCCTGAGCAGGTACGAACTGTTGCCTTTAGTCCTCAAGGTAAAATTCTAGCTTCTGGCAGCGATGATCAGACAGTACGTTTGTGGAGTGTCACCACCGGCCAATGCTGCAAAGTTTTACGGGAACATACTGGTTCAGTATTATCAGTTGTTTTTAACATGAAAGGTAATATTTTAGCCAGTGCTAGTAGTGATAAAACGGTGAAGTTATGGAATTTTCTTACAGGAGAATGCGTCAAAACTTTACAGGGACATACCAGTTCGGTTTGGTCAATTGCTTTTAGTCCGGATAGTCAAACCTTGGTTAGTGGTGGTGATGACCACACTGTGAAACTGTGGAAAATATCGGATGGTAAATGCTTCAGAACTTGCCAGGGACATAGCGATAGAATTAGGTCTGTCGCCTTTGCTCCTAGAGGTAATATCGTGGCTAGTGGCAGTGATGACCAAACTGTAAAGCTTTGGGATATTAGTACAGGAGAATGTGTCAAAACTTTGCAGGGACACACAAGTTTGGTCTGGTCTGTTGTTTTCAGTCCGGATGGTCAAACCTTAGTTAGTGGTGGTGATGACCAAACTGTAAGGTTTTGGGATGTTTGCACTGGTCAAGCCTTAAAAATCTTGCAAGGATACAATAATGGGGTGTGGTCTGTTGCTTTTGCTCCTAGTGGTCAGACCATAATTAGCAGTAGTGATGACCAAAGTATAAAGCTGTGGGATGTTGCGGATGGAAAGTGCTACAAAACTTTGCGGGGACACTCTAATCGAGTCCGAACTGTTGCCTTTAGTCCTCAAAGTAATGTCTTGGCAAGTGGCAGTTATGATCAACTCGTAAGGCTGTGGGATAGCAGCACCTGCCAATGCTGCAACATCTTACGGGGACATACTGGCTGGGTAAAGTCAGTTGCCTTTGCTCCTGGAGGTAGAATTCTGGCCAGTGGCAGTGATGACAAAACTGTGAGGCTATGGGATGTCAACACTGGTAAAGTCTTGAATATCTTGGAACATAGTCATGGAGTATGGTCTGTCGGCTTTGCTCCTGAAGGGAATATTCTGGCCAGTGGCAGTGATGACCAAACAGTCAAGCTTTGGAATATTAGCACAGGTGAATGTCTCAAAACTATGTTAGGGCATACAAGTTGGGTATTGTCTGTGGCTTTTAGTCCTGAAGGTAATATTCTGGCCAGTAGCAGTAAAGATAAAACAGTGAAGCTCTGGGATGTTAGCACAGGTGAATGTCTTAAAACTATGTTGGGACACACAAGTTGGATATTATCTGTTGCTTTTAGTCCTGAAGGTAAACTCTTGGCTAGCAGTAGCGTAGATCAAACAATCAGGTTGTGGGATATCCAATCCGGTCAATGTATTAAAACTTTACATGGTCATACCCACTGGATCAGGTCAGTTGCCTTTAGTCCAGATAGTCAAACCCTGGTAAGTGGTAGCGAAGATGAAACTGTTAAATTATGGGATGTTTTGACAGGTGAGTGCCTAAAAACTTTAAGAAACGAAAGACCTTACGAGGGAATGAATATTACTGGTGTTACAGGTTTAACTCAAGCAACTATTGCTTCTTTAAAAGTTCTAGGAGCAATTGAGAATCAATCTTCCTAGCTTTACTTTGCTTCTATTTTGTTTTGAGCCTAGAGAGGAGAGGCGACTCATAATTAAGGGAGTTTTGATTTTAGTCGTTGCATTTAAGTAGAAGGCAGCTAAGTTGGAGGTAAAAGCTGTTTTTCACAATACTCCTCCAAAATTATTTTCTCGTTCAATGGAAACTGAATTGTTAAATTAACAGCATTTTTTCGGGGCATTGTGATTGACTTTTAATTACTTTTCAAGTACTATTATATAGAAACTACTACTTACAAAGATGAATCTAAACTTAGAGATAGTGCCTGATGATTTTGCTCTCATTAGAGTAAATACCTGTAACCTCACCTAATTGATATTTATCGAATGAAGAAACTAAAAGTTTATTCCTAATAAAATTGTCGCAAAATAATGCTAAAAGTGGCTAAAACCTTTTTAAAATGGTTTTTAGTTGTCAACATAAAGTTTTTTGAATGTTTGCTGTGGCTGGTTTTTACCAATTATTTAGCTTATTTAGCAACAATTTTAAATTATTAACAATCCTCTTCTATACACGCAAGCAGTACAGGAGCATCCCAATTTTGCAAATCTACTAAGATAATGAGTCGTCATTGTGAATGAAGCGTTCGCGTTAGCGTCTCGTAGAGACGCTAACGCGAACGAGACGCTTTGCGAACGCTTCACTACGTTACGCTGGCAATGACAAATTATGTTTTTACACATTTGGGATGCTCCTAGCAGTAGGAGTTTATTAAGTACGTTGGTGCGAAAAAAGTCAACTATGTTACGAAACGTAAATAAATTTAAAACCTTTACTAATGACAAATGACGAATGACAAATGACAGCCTTAGCCAGTTAACTTTAATTGCGCCAACCTACTTACTCCAAATAAAATTCTTGCTAAAAAATTATGAAACCCGAGAAACTCAAACGCAATCGTGGACTTATACTGACTCGTGAAGGCTGGCAAAAGCTTCAAAATGCCAAACTTGAGTGGGAATTTAGAGAAAACAATGGCTCCAAGTCTACTCTAGAAGAATTAAGTGAACAGATTGGGATTACTAGTGTCACTTTTAGGAAGGTACTCACTCGTGAAGCCGGGGTTGACAAACGGACGCTTGTTAGTTTGTTTATGATGTTTAATCTAGAATTAGATAAGAACGATTATATAAGCCCAGACTCTGATTTAAAAGGGCAGGAAGACTTGAAAAACCCCAAACGTGTTGATTGGGGAGAGATGGTGGATGTATCTGTTTTCTATGGACGTACAGCCGAACTGGCTCTGTTGGAGGAATGGCTCATCCAAGAACGCTGTCGAGTGATGGCGCTGTTGGGAATGGGAGGAATTGGTAAAACCTCTCTGGCTGCCAAGTTAGCACAAAAGGTTCAAGGATGCTTTGAGTACGTTATTTGGCGATCGCTCTACAATGCTCCCCCACTTCTTGACCTTTTAGCTAACTTAATTCAATTTTTATCTAATGAGGAGATTTTAGAAACTGATTTACCAACAAAAGTAAATGATAGAATATCAAAACTAGTTAAATATTTGCAACAACAGCGCTGTCTCATCATCTTGGATAATGTTGAGACTATTTTGCAAACAGGCGCTTATGCTGGATGCTATCGAGAAGGCTATGAGGATTATGGCTTACTGATAAAACGGCTAGGGCAAGTTATTCATCGAAGCTCTTTAGTGCTGACCTCTCGAGAAAAACCTGAAGACGTTGCGTCGTTGACAGGAGAAGCACTGGCTGTACGCTCATTACAACTCAGTGGTTTAGAAGTAGTAGCAGGGCAGAAAATCTTTGAAGCCAAGGGTTTTTCTGGCTCAGAGTCAGAATTACCAGCGGTAGTTGAGCGTTATGCAGGCAATGCCCTAGCTTTGAAGATAGTGGCGACAACCATACAAGATGTTTTTGATGGTAATGTTACTCAATTTCTGCAACATTACACGGCTGTTTTTGGCAGCATTCGGGATCTGCTAGACCAGCAGTTTTCACGCTTGGCAAATTTAGAGAAAGATATAATGTACTGGCTAGCAATCAATCGTGAGCCAGTTTCGCCATCAGAAATACGAGGAGATATCGTATCACCAATACCAGCAGAAAAATTACTGGAGGCTCTGGAGTCTCTGGTACGGCGTTCCTTGGTTGAAAAAAGCACAGCACTCTTCACGCTACAACCTGTAGTCATGGAGTATGTGACTCAGCAATTGATAGAGGAAGTTTGTGAGGAAATTGTTACTCAAAATATTGATTTGTTTAGGTGTCATGCTTTGATGAAAGCAACAGCGAAAGACTATGTTAGGGAGACTCAAATTCGGCTCATCATTGAGCCAGTTATAGATGGGTTATTCGCTGTTTTGAGAAGCAAAAAAAACCTTGAAAATCAGCTAACCCAAATTCTAGCAAGCCTACGAGAGACATCACCGCTAGAACAAAGTTATACAGCTGGGAATATTCTCAATTTGCTTTGTCATTTAGAGACTGATATCAGTGGCTATGATTTTTCTTTTTTGAGTATTTGGCAAGCAGACCTGCGGTCTTTTAAATTGCACGATGTAAATTTCCAAAACGCCCATTTTAATAAGTCTATTTTTGCTGAAACCTTCGGCGGTGTGTTGTCGGTAGCCTTTAGTCCTAATGGCAAACTTTTAGCTATAGGTGATACTAATGGTGAAATTCACTTGCGGCAGCTTGCAGATAGCAAACAAATCCTTATCTGTAAAGGGCATAGTAGCTGGGTTATATCACTTGCCTTTAGTCCAGATGGTAAAACTCTTGCCAGCAGCAGTGGTGATTACACTTTAAAGTTGTGGGATATTGATACAGGTCAATGCCTGCAAACTTTGCAAGGACATGAGCAAGAGGTTTGGTCAGTTGCCTTTAGTCCAGATGGTACTACGCTAGCGAGTGCCAGTGATGACCAAATGATCAAGTTATGGAATATTAGTACTGGGAAATGTTTCAAAATCTTGCAGGGACACACAAGTTGGGTACACTCGGTTGCTTTTACCTCAGATGGACAGATGCTAGTAAGTGGTAGTGATGACCAGACTCTGAAGTTATGGAATATCAACACGGGTGAATGCCTCAAAACGTTCCAAGGACATCATGATGGAATACGGTCAATTGCTGTTAGTCCAGATGGACAGATGCTAGCAAGTAGCAGTGAAGACTATACGGTGAAGTTATGGAATATTAATACTGAGAAATGTCTCAAAACCTTGCAGGGACATTGCAATGAAATATATTCAGTTGCCTTTAGTCCCCAAGGCAATCTGCTGGCTAGTGGCAGTCATGATCGAACTGTGAAGTTATGGGATATCAGTACTGGTGAATGCCTCAGAACCTTTCAGGGACATTCCAGTTGGGTATATTCAGTTGCTTTTAGTCCACAGGGCGATCTCCTGGCTAGTGGCAGTTATGATCAAACGGCAAGGTTATGGGGTGTTCACACTGGTCAATGCTTCAAAACATTTAAAGGATATACTGATCAGATACTCTCAGTTGCCTTTAGTCCGGATGGGCAAATGCTGGCTAGTGGTAGTCACGACTTTTCAGTGAGGCTGTGGAATGTCAGCACAGGTCAAGTCTTGAGAACTTTTCAGGGGCATGGTGCAGCCGTCTGGTCGGTTGCTTTCTGTCCTGATGGTCAAACACTCGCTAGTGGCAGTGAAGATCAAACAGTCAGGTTATGGAATGCCCGCACAGGTCAAGCCTTGGAAACTTTTCAGGGACATCGTGCCCTAGTCTGGTCGGTTGCTTTCTGTCCTGATGGTCAAACACTCGCTAGTGGCAGTGAAGATCAAACAGTCAAGTTGTGGGATGTTAATACTGGTAAAATTTTAAGAACTCTTGAGGGACATCATGCAGCAGTTTGGTCAGTTGCCTTTGGTCCACAAGGCGATCTCTTGGCTAGCGGCAGTCATGACCAGACGGTAAAGTTATGGGATGTTAGTACTGGTAAGTGTAAAAGAACGTTGGAAGGGCATAAGGCTTGGGTTTGGTCAGTTGCATTCAGTCCAGATGGCAAATTACTGGCAAGTACTAGTCCCGATAAAACAATCAGATTGTGGAATATTCACACTAATGAATGCGTCAAACTTTTGCAGGTAGATACAGGTTGGTTACAGTTAGCTGCTTTTAGTCCAGATAGTAGGATACTAGCTTGTTGCAACCAAGATTTCACAGTTCAATTATGGGATGTTAGTACGGGACGATGCCTCAGAACTTTGCAAGGACATACAGGCAGGGTTTGGTCAATTGCTTTTAATCCTGATAATCGAACTTTGGCTAGCAGTGGCGAGGATCAGACCATTCGGCTATGGGATATAACAACAGGTAATTGCTCAAAAACGCTCAAAGCAGAGAAACCTTATGAGCAAATGAACATTAAAAAAGTTACAGGTTTAAATACAGCGACTATTGCTACATTGAAATTATTAGGAGCAGTTGCTTAAAAAATTTATCTATGGCTAAAATGCTAAAAAGCTTGCCATGAAGTGCTTGAAAAACTGACCACCGGGTTTTAGGTTTAGTTTCGTGGTCAAATAATATAATGAACTTGCGCCCCGCCTCAGCCATTGGTACTAAGTACAATATTTCATAAATTCGTAGCGAATTCTCTTTGCGTTCCTACCCTACGGGAAGGCGAACGCGAGTGCGTCTGGTAGAGTTGCGCCTATGCGCTTCCCTTTGCGCCCCTACCCTGCGGGAAGGCGAACGCGAGTGCGTCTGGTAGAGTTGCGCCTATGGGTTTAAATTTCAACCCTCAATTCACCACGATTTTATGCTGCATCTGTACTAAGTCAGGATGCAACCGTTCATCGAAATCTTGTTTGCCCACGCGCCCGTTCCAAATTCCCGGCAGTGCGATCGCTACAAACCCCATACTGTGCAAGCAAGCAGCCTTCTTCTCGCCCTCGCATAAGATAAGCGGAATCTCTGGATGCTGCTTTACCCACTCCCAGAAAGTGATTTGTATATCTTTTTGCTGCAATTCGATGTTCAATTGTTAACCCAAACCTGCCACTGCCCCACTTTCATCACCATCAGCATCGTCGGTTTCCTTTTTAGTAATTTTAAAGATAAGTATCATCTTTGACACAAATATAAATAGACACCGTATGATTTTGATTGGTGAAAAGTAGGTTTTTCAGCAGGACAATGTATATGGGTTTACCGACTCGACAGCAACGACACCAACAATTAATAGAGCAATATGTCCTATCGCGCCGTACTATGCTAGCTCTATTAGGTCTAGCTTGTGCCCCTGGCTTGGAAAACTTAGTCAAAGGCGATACTCCCTCTTCAAAGCCAAGTCCTCCTGCCAATCCACAGATCCCAACTTTACCGCAACATGAAACACTGGCAAGTCAGCAAGAGCGTCAACAGCAGTTAGAACAAACACGTCAACAATATCAGATCGGATTGCGGCTACCGACTTCTGTGCGTGTGGCAACTTTACCCATCCAAGAGGTTTTTTCTGAAGGGTATAACAAGAATCGGGTAATTTTGTCACAGAAAGTGGCAGCAAATCAACAGGCATTTTTGAAGAATCCTCAGTTATTTCTCACACTGGAAAACTACGCTGCGGTTTTTCCAGTTTTGCCTTTACCAGATGTCGCCAAGACTTTCCGAAGTGATGCCAAATTCACGCAACAGCGGCTTTCTGGCCCCAATCCAATGGAATTAACCAACG
>NZ_JAIVFV010000056.1 GCF_020829445.1 Nostoc sp. CHAB 5836 | reverse complement strand
CCTGCTCCCCCTGCTCCCCCTGCTCCCCCTGCTCCCCCTGCTCCCCCTGCTCCCCCTGCTCCCCCTGCTCCCCCTGCCCCCCTGCCCCCCCCTGCCCCCTACTCCCCCTCCCCCCCTGCCCCCTTCCCCTTGTCATGTAATGCCCCTTGCTTATCCACGCCGTCAACGGCAACTCGAAAGTTTAATCCAAAAATTAGGTTTGTCGCTAGAAGCACCAATAAAGTGGGAACTGCTAGATTTAGCGCTAACTCATCCCACTGTTTCTGAATCGGCAAATTATGAACAGTTGGAGTTTGTTGGCGATGCAGTGGTGCGGCTGGTGTCGGCTGTCGTGTTATGGGAAAATTATCCCGATTGTCCAGTCGGTGATTTTGCGGCAATTCGTTCGGTATTAGTGAGCGATCGCATCCTCGCCCAATTGGCAAGAGTTTATGGTTTGGAGTTATACTTACTAGTCGCTGGTAGTGCTACGGCTGATAAAGTTGGTCAAGAGTCACGACTGGCAGATGCTTTTGAAGCAGTTCTGGGTGCGCTTTACTTAAGTACTCAAAATCTGCAACTGATTCGCTCTTGGCTAGATCCTCACTTCCACCAACTAGCTACAGAAATTCGCCTCGATCCTGCCAGACTTAATTACAAAGCTGCTCTCCAAGAATGGACTCAGGCGCAATTTAAAGTTTTACCAGAGTATCGGGTTGTGGAAGTCACTCAACCGCACCGCAATCAAGAACGTTTCGTCGCTGAAGTGTGGTTGCACGGAAACAAGCTAGGAGTTGGTAAGGGACGCTCGATCAAAGCTGCGGAGCAAGCCGCAGCTAAGGTAGCTTTTTTAGCAATTCCTAATCAGGAAATACCCTGAACTCAAAATACGGGTGATAAACTGATAATCAGTTGATGGTTAGTCGTCATTTGTCCTTAGTACTCAACCAACTCAAAATTGCTGGGTGAGTGAGGGGAGTAGGGAGTAAGGAGTAGGAAAAAGTTTTGTCAAATTTTTGGATACCTAGTGAAGTTGCTTTGCTGGACTATTGGTCAATACGCTTGGGTTAAGGCTAAAACTCAATACGCTTGGCTTTGTGGATAATTGTAGGTTGGGTTGAACTTTAGTGTTACCCAACAAATGCCCGTTGTAGGTTGGGTTTCGTTCCTCAACCCAACCTACGCAAATTTATTATTACGGCTTAACCCAAGCGTATTGGGCTAAAACTCTGTTACAAAGTCAATTTTTTTAACAAACCGCCTTCTCTTCTTAGGCTGACGCCAACGCGCAGCCTAAGAAGAGAAGACCCCAAGGACACAGAGAGAAGAAAGAAGTGCTTAACTGAACTGTATTGGACTATTAGTCCCTTGTATACAAATAACAAATGACAAATGACAAATGACAAATAACAAATAAGAAATGACAAACCAAATTAAAATTGCTGTCATCGGAGTTGGGCGTTGGGGAGTACATCTGCTGCGGAATTTCTTAGCACATCCGAAAGTAAATGTAGTTGCTGTAGTAGACCCGCATCCAGAACGATTGGCGGCGGTAAAGCAGCTGTTTAACTTAGATGAAAATGTAGTATTAACAACCCAATGGCAAGATTTAAAGAAAGTGCCAGGGTTGACAGGAGTGGCGATCGCTACTCCGGCTACCACCCACTATGCTTTAATCAAAGATGCTCTACAACAGGGATACCATGTTCTGGCAGAAAAACCTCTAACTCTCAACCCCGTAGAATGTCGCGAACTTTGCCATTTAGCAGAGCAGCTTCATTTAATACTAATGGTTGACCATACTTATCTATTTCACCCCGCAGTTGAGCAAGGAAAAGCTGTCGTACAGGCGGGTAAATTAGGTGATTTACGCTATGGGTACGCCACGCGCACCCATTTAGGGCCTGTCCGGCAAGATGTTGATGCGCTGTGGGACTTAGCCATTCATGATATTGCTATTTTTAACACATGGTTGGGTCAGTTACCCGTGAAAGTACAGGTAACGGGTACAGTGTGGCTACAGGGTGAGGGGCAGGGGGGGATGAGGGAGGTGGGGGGGATGAGGGAGATGGGGGGGACGAGGGAGATGGGGGAGATGGGGGAGATGGGGGAGATGGGGGAGATGGGGGAGATGGGGGAGCCAATTACTATTTATTCCTCCTCATCCCCGTTATCACAAGGATTAGCTGACTTAGTGTGGCTGACGCTAACATACCCAGATGGTTTTCAAGCTTATATTCACCTGTGCTGGCTGAATCCTGATAAACAACGACGACTGGGGATTGTGGGTAGCCTTGGCAGTTTGATTTTTGATGAAATGTCGCACTTATCACCTCTAACTCTTTTACACGGGGAGTTTGAACAGCAGGGCAATCAATTTATTCCCGTAAATCAAAAGCAGGTGGTGCTGGAATTAGAATCAGGAGAACCGTTGGGACGAGTTTGCGATCGCTTTGTTGTCTCTATTCTCAACAATACTCCCTCAGAGGTTTCATCTGGCTGGGTAGGCACTGAGTTAGTAGAAATTCTTACTGCTCTAACAGCATCTCTTCAGCAAGGGGGCAAACCTATTTTTCTTGACAACTCTTTAACTTGACTAGCCACCAAAGGATGTGGATCTTTTTGTAACTGGGGTAGGATTTGCAGAAGAACGCGATGTGAAACCATATTCAAGTATGCGATCGCAGCTTCCCTTACAAAGCCAGTTGGATGACGCAAACTCACTAAAATCTCAGAACTGGTAAGTCGAGTGCGTGTCACTTGAGCAAAATGAAAACAGCAAGCTAGGCACCAGTCAGAAAGGAAGTTACCCAACATCAGCAATCTGTGGAGGCGATCGCTAACTAACATATTCTCATATTCTACGATTTTGGCTTCTACAAGATGTTGCAATTTTTCTGGCTGCGGTCGGTTATCTAAAATATTCAGTAACAAAGACTTTGAAGACAAAGTTATGGTATGCTCTAGAATTTCTAAGCCCCGCGCCAAGTTTACCACTGAGAGCGATCGCAGATTAAATGCTGCTGCCTGCATCTTTTCTGGCGAGTAAAGCAGTCTCAGTAGCATTAGCAGCCGCTCTTTGATATCCAATTCTAATTCTAAAAGGGCACGTTGCAGTAACTCAGTGACAATCACAACCCTCTGGCTAGATTGATAATTTTCTTTTTGGTCTAGTGTTTTGAAGTCAATGTATGCAGCGTAAATCTCGCCTAAAAACTTTAATTCCTGCTCAATTAAATTTTCTACCCGACTTTGATAAAACCGATCCACTAAACCTCTAATTCCTGGTTGTTTGTGTATTTTTAGTAAGCTGCGTAGAATATGATCTCTGGTAGTACCCCAAGATGTTTCCAAATTTTCCCATAAAGTCTCCAATGCTTCTTGAGTACCAATTTGAGCAATGGTACGCCAAGCATACATTCGCACTATTTCTGGTTTGTAAATATTGGTAGCCAACCGCAACAGCATTTCTATAGCTTCATTCTCCAGTCGCACTAGAGCTGACATTGCTGTAGTGCGGGTTGATTTGTAGTAAAGTGCTGCAATCAGTGCTGAATAGTACTCTTCTAAATGGGTTGCTGCAATCATTTCTAATACAGCACAACGCACCCGTAAGGACTCATCTTGTAATAAATTCGGAATGTGAATCCGTAACGCCTGCAAATAAACTGCTTCTCTGAGCGCTCTAACTCCATTTACCCGCTCCCGTTCTCGCTGATGAGTCAGCATCCGGCGCATGGTTTGGGTAGCTGCTACCTTTTGCATCGGCGTTCCCTGGCGTAAGACTAAAGCGGCGGCTGTGGCACGAATGAGTGAGTTTTGGCGAGGGTTTAAGTATTCTTCTAGGAGACTTAAATTGGGATTTGGTTCAGCCAGCCAAACGTAGCGCAGTGCGAGAGCAAAAACTTCGGGGTTAATTTCTTGGGGTTGTTCTAACAAAGGACGGATGGCGGATAAATAAGCGGGATTTGCACCTGCCATTAGCATTACCTCCAAACTTTGGCACTGCAAGTCTGGGGTTAACTTAACTAACAGGGGTGCTAAAACTTCCGCAGTTCCTTGGGAGTCCATTTGGGCTAAAAGTTCGATACAAGAGCGTTTATCAGCCTCACTGCCTTTTTCTGCTAAAGCTTTGACTACTCCCTGTTTAAAGAATCGTAAGCCCACATTGGTTGCACTCAAGTGACCCCGTGCCACACTCAAGACTAACAGTTCAACATAGCGCGATCGCAATTCCCAAACTACTTTTAAACAGGCGGCAGCTATCAGCATTGTTTCTGCGACCAACACCCATTTTTGCAGGGGTACGGGTACAAACCGCCCACAAAATAATAGAGTTACAAAAATTACTGCTCCTGTCAAACCTGTAGCGATCGCTTCGGCAGTTCCGCCAGATAAAGTCTGCATCCGGCTGCGAATTCCCTCTGGAATCGGTTGGTACAGGATGGGGCCGCTACTCATCACAAAGGTGTAGCGCAGAAGTTCATCGCAGAATTTGACAATTACCAAACCCCAGAAAAAGCTTTGGGATTGTATGGCTGGAATTAAATGCAGAAATACCAGCACTCCTGGTAGTGAAAAGCCGATGGTGATTGGTAAAAGCGTCGCTGTGAAAAATACTCCCATCCGTTCGATGAGTCGGCTAGAAATAAACCACTGCAACAACAACTCACATAGTCCCAACGTTCCACCAAAAAGACCCAAGAAACTGGCGAGTTCTCCGTCGCCCAAATTGGATTGGAGTTCGCGCAGATATTGAAAATCTATTAACAACCCAATGACCTGCAATAGACCCACAAAGGCAAACAGCTGCCAGACATACCGTTTCAGTGGACTTTTAATAAAACGCACTCGTGAGGATTGTTCTTCAGGAGTTAGTCTTTGTGGGGTTTCCGGAAAAGCTGCTCGATAGTGATGAGTTAAATAGAATAAAATTCCTGACCCGAATAAAATCACTACACACGCAATGAGGATGATCTTATTCAGCGTGCCGTATTGCACTAGCCAAGGCAAACTAAAGCCACTGATTACATCTGCTACTAAAAGACCACTACTAACCAGTGGGTAAGTGCGCTTAATCTCCCGAATGTTAAATATTTGGTTGGCGACAATGGAGGTATTGAGGTCATTGACTACATAAAGTGCATCTACCCACAGCCGCAGCAGAAATACCGAAATAACTGCCAAGTAAGAAAAATGTGATCCCCAACGTAATAAAACTAATAAAACTAATGGCATCAACATACAAGGTGCGATCGCCACAATCACTCGACGTAAAGGAAAAATCTTTTGTAGCCAAGAGTATAAAAAAACTAGTCCTGCACTCATCGCGGCACTGGCAATATACATCCACGGTAGTAGATGAGTCCCATATTCATTCAAAAACAGTGCCACCGTACTGTCCTCTGCCCAGCGCAATCCTACAGATATAGTTGTATAAAAAAGAAACATTGTCTGAGTTCGTTCGCTCTCCTCTGGTCGGAGATTCACCCACTGTAGTAATCGTGGTAAAGCAACTTTATTTGCAGCCAACCAGTGATTTTTCAGTTCCATGCAGTTTTATTTTCTGGTAGTATCACCGCCGAATGGGGGATGAGGGAGATGAGGGGGATGAGGGGGATGAGGGAGATGAGGGGGATGAGGGAGAAAATTTTACCTGTCCCCTGTGTCCCTCTTGTCCCCTTGTTCTCTTACCCCCTATTCCCTCATCCCTGGAAATAGCAAAAGCCCTGAGCAACTTCGTATTATGTTTCCCACTCAGCCTTCAGGACTATCGATTTTAGATAAATTAATTTCACAGATCGGGGAGTCCCGGTCTTGAACGCACCGCCAACCAAATCTTGCGATTATGGTTGGGGATTCTTGCGCTTTCAAGGTAAGCTGTTCCACATTTAACTTGCATAATTAGGGCGGCTGTTGCATCCAAACGAAAAATGAAAAAATCCCCTGACTTATAGCCAGGAGATTTCCAAACTTGGTCTAGTGAACAGTTAGAGGATTATTTTTTAGGTGATATGAGCATCATCATGTTTCGCCCTTCTTTTTTAGGCGCTTGTTGAAGCTCACCAAATGGTTCCAAATCCGTTGCCATTCGCTTAAGCAAATCTTCTGCTAGGTCGCTGTGTTGAATTTCTCGACCCCGGAACATCACAGTCGCTTTGACTTTATCGCCATCTTTCAAAAAACGCTCTGCTTGCTTAACACGCACGTTGTAGTCGTGTTCTTCTATTTTGTAGCGCATCTTAACTTCTTTGACATCAGCGGTGTGTTGCTTTTTCCGGGCTTCTCGCGCTTTTTTTTCCTGCTCAAACTTGTATTTCCCGTAGTCCATAATTCGACAAACCGGCGGGTCAGCTTTGTCGCTGATTAGCACCAAATCTAGCTCTTTTTCTTCTGCTAGTTGTAGTGCTTCCTGTGGGGGCATAATTCCCAGTTGGGCACCGTCAGTGTCAATGACCCGAATTTTCGGGAAGCGAATTCGTTCGTTAATTTGGGGCAGATCGCGAGTTCTTTTCTTCTCAATCACAGCCATTATGATTTGTGGGAGCTCTTAATGAAGGATTTGGTGTGGTCTAAATTGGTATGCCTCTGAGGCAAAATACAGAAGTAACTCAGAACTGAAAACATAGTCTACAATTCTAGGGTAACTAATCCATAAAATAGTTGCCTGGTTGTATTTGCCATTTTACTCACTCTCAGAGAACTTCTCTGCAATAGTTAATCTAAATTACACAACCTAGACCATGTTAAATATTATTACAATTTTTTCGCAATATTTTTTGCGATCGCATTGAGCAGCATCAGGTCATGGGGGGAAATCCTCAAGACCGCAGTGACCCACCTTTTCCCACTCGTGAGAAGCTAGGGCCTGCCGTAGGATGCCCCTTCGCGTAGCGTCTCCTGTCTTGAGAAGGGCTGTAGGGAGAAGACCGCGCTGCCTCTTTTTTGCGGTAGCGGGAGGGCTTCGGGTGACGCTCGTACCCCGGTAACAGCAGTCGGGAGCAATGACAGCCTTACCCAGTTAGATTTAATTGCGCCAACTCACGTTAAGTTATGAGTTAGGAATAAAAACTTTCAACTCCAAACTCCTAACTCCAAACTCCTAACTCCAAACTCCAAACTCCAAACTCCTAACTCCTAACTCCTAACTCTTAATCCCCTATCCCAACTTTTCAAATACCTTAAACATCGGCAAATACATTGCTAGCAAAATAGTTCCAACCATCCCCCCTAGAACCACAATCATCACTGGTTCTAAAATACTGGTCATTGCCTTTACTGCTTGCTCGACTTCATCCTCATAAAAATCGGCAACTTTCATCAACATTGCATCTAATTCTCCAGTTTCTTCTCCGATACTAATCATCTGAATTGCCATAGCCGGAAAAACGCTATCTTTTTGTAAAGCAAGGCTAATCATACCTCCTTGTTGAATCTCCATGCGGGCTGCATCTATGGCATTGGCAATTATTTTATTTCCTGATGTATCTCGGACAATTTCCAAGCAAGTTAAAATTGGTACACCTGAACGAGTCAAAGAACCAAAAGTTCGGCTAAAGCGGGCAACTGAAGATTTTTGAATCAAGTCACCAAACAACGGCATCTTGAGGGAAAGACGATCAATTGTGAGGCGACCAACAGGAGTTTTACCATATTGTGTAAAGGCAAATTTCAATCCTACAAGAACACCGATAAGCACGAAAACCTTCGGACTTCTCAAAAATAGACTAGCATCCATCAAAAATTGCGTTAGAGGTGGTAATTCAGTTCCGATTTCTGTAAAAATCTTGGCAAAAACGGGAATCAGAAAAATGGTCATACCAAGAAAGATCGCAACTGCTATACAACCCACCACCACTGGATAAGACAATGCTGATTTAATTTGGTTTTGTAAGCGGGCAACATCTTCTAACAACTTGGCTAAACGATTCAATACTTCGTCTAGAACACCACCAACTTCGCCAGCTTGAATCATACTCACATATAATCCATCAAAGCAGTCAGGATACTTCCGCATTGACTCTGAGAGATTCATTCCGCTTTGAACATCATTGCTAATGTCTAGAAGAGCTTGTTTCAGTTTAGGATTACTACACTGTTCGGAAAGTACTCCTAAACTTCTAACGATCGCAACTCCCGCATTCATCAAAACGGCAAATTGACGGGAAAAAACTGCTTTGTCTTTCACAGAAACCTTAACTAAGGAATTCTGGAATTTTTTTAAGGCAACATCTGGCTGAAATCCTTGAGATTGCTTGAGTTCTTGGATTACAAAGCCTTGATCTCTGAGACTAGTCCGAGCTCGCGTCAAGGATTCGGCAACAATTTTTTCTGTTCGGGGTTTTCCTTGAGAATCCCGAACACGGGCAACGTAGGTTGGCATAAATCAATTCAAAATAGTTATTTATTGGGCATTGGGCATTGGGAATTGGGAATTGGGCATTGGGAATTGGTTATTAATTGTTCTCCCTCATCCTCCTCATCCCCCTCATCCCCACTTCCTTTAATGCGCTTTGGCAGCCGCACCGGGTTTCGCACCTGCGGCAGCTGCTTGCGGTGTAGAATTACCAATGAGACGTTGAATTTCATCAGGCTTAGAAGTCTTAGACATCGCTGCTTCAAAGGAAATCGTTCCTGCTTTGTAAAAATCGGCTAAAACCTTCTCCAGAGTTTGCATTCCCAATTTGCCGCCAGTTTGAATAGCTGAGTAAATTTGAGATGTTTTGCCTTCTCGAATCAAGTTGGAAATAGCAGGAGTGACAATCAGAATTTCTTGAGCCATCACCCGACCATACTCACCGGGTTTAGGGTTTTTCTTGGACACCAAGGTTTGGCTAAATACCCCCACTAACGAGTTAGACAATTGCACTCGCACTTGGGTTTGTCTTTCATGGGGGAAAACGTCGATAATCCGGTCAACAGTTTGGGCGGCGGAACTGGTGTGTAGCGTACCAAATACCAAGTGTCCTGTTTCTGCGGCAGAAATCGCCAAAGAAATCGTTTCCAAATCGCGCATTTCCCCCACCAGAATAATATCTGGATCTTCCCGCAAAGCTGCTTTCAAGGCATTAGCAAAGCTCTTGGTATCTTCACCCAGTTGTCGTTGGTGAACTAAACTTTTAATTGGTTCGTAAACAAATTCAATCGGGTCTTCTACGGTTAAAATATGCTCTGCCTTGGTGCGGTTAATCAAGTCAATCATTGCCGCTAGAGTAGTTGTCTTCCCGGAACCTGTAGGGCCTGTCACTAGAATAAGTCCTCTGGGTTTATCGCACATTTCCCGCACTATATCTGGTAGACCTAATTTTTCAAAGTTAGGAATCTTAGAACTTAATGCCCGTAAGCAAGCCGCATAAGCGCCACGCTCTTTATAGACATTGACCCGGAAGCGAGCTAAACCCTTGACACCATAAGAACAATCCAATTCCCATGTCTGCTCTAAGGTTTTACGCTGGGTATTGTTGAGCATACTAAAAATCAGCCTTTGACACTGATCGGCTGTTAATATATGCTCACCTATGGGGGTGAGTTTGCCACTGATGCGGAAGTAAGGAGGCAAACCTGCGGATAAATGCATATCCGAGCCACCCATTTCAATCAACTGTTCCATCAGGTCTTCAATCATCATTTCCATAGTTTTGCTTCCTTTTAATGTTTGTTATTTGTCATTTGTCAGTTGTCCTTTGTCATTTGTTATTTGTCCTTTGTCAGTTGTCCTTTGTCCTTTGTTTCAAGTTACTAACCATAGTTTTGTTTCCTTTTAATGTTTGTCCTTTGTTATTTGTCAGTTGTTTCAAGTTACTAACCATCGACTAATGACTAATGACTAATGACTAATGACCAATGACCAATGACCAATGACCAATGACCAATGACCAATGACCAATGACCAATGACCAATGACTAGTCTTCAAACCGAGATGTCATACAGTAGGGACAATCCAGCCATTCTGGTTTCAATGTGGCATTGCAAGTCCGACAGGTAAGACCAGTCTTGCGTTTGGCTTTTAACTCTGCTTCCAAACCTGTATCGGTAAACGTCACCCGTTCTACTTCTTCTAGGGTGGTGGCACCTTGGCGCACTAAGTCCAAACTGTAAGCCAGCAAGGTTTTCATCCCCTCTTCTACCGCTACTTCTTTGATGCGTTCTGTGGGTGCTTCTTCGTTGATGAGAGTTTGCAGGTTTTCGGTGACTCGCATGACTTCATAAACACCACAACGCCCTTTGTAGCCGACGCCGTTACACGCTGGGCAAAGCTGATTTTTGGTCTTGGCTTGTGCGATCGCTTCTAATGTCAAGGTGTTAGCTTTATAGAAGGTGACTCCGACATCTGAGGAAGCTGATAGACCATAACGAGCCAATTCCTCGGTTGTCGGAGTGTAGGGAATGCGACATTCAGAACAGACACGCCGCACCAAACGTTGAGCTAAAACGCCAATTAGGGAACTAGAAACCATGAAAGGCTCAATGCCCATTTCTCCCAAACGAGCGATCGCTCCTGGGGCATCATTAGTATGTAAAGTCGTTAATACTAAGTGACCAGTCAAGGCAGCTTCAATTGCTGTTTTTGCCGTTTCCTTATCCCGTGTTTCACCCACCAGCAACACATCTGGATCTTGCCGCAAGAAAGCCCGCAACGCTGTAGCAAAATCCAGCCCTTTTTCCCGAATTACCTGTACTTGAGTAATCCCTGGAAGGCTGTACTCAATTGGGTCTTCTACAGTACTGATATTAATTCCAGGATCATTCTTTTCTGATAGTGCAGAATACAGGGACGTTGTTTTCCCAGAACCAGTTGGCCCAGTTACCAAAATTAGACCAAAGGGACGGCTAACCATATCCTGGACAATATGTAAAGTCTCTGGATCGGTAATTAACTTATTTAATCCCAGTTGGGTGGAGGAGTTATCCAAAATCCGCAGCACCACCTTTTCCCCGTAGCGACTGGGTAAGGTATTCACACGGAAGTCTACTTTACGTCCCTCAAACATCCGGCGGATGCGGCCGTCTTGGGGTAGACGCCGTTCTGCAATGTCTAGATTGGAGATGATTTTAAATCGGGCTGTCACCGCCGGGATAATTTTTTTCGGTAGGGGATCGAAAGCTTCGCGCAATACGCCATCCTTCCGAAAGCGAATGCGTAAGTTTTCTTCTTGCGGTTCGATATGAATGTCAGAAACCTTCTCATGCAAGGCTTTAGCCAGGATTCTGTTCACTAGGTTAATAACTGGCGCATCCTCTGCACCCTTCATCGCCGCCCCTAAATCAGCCTCCATATCATCAGGAGCATCCTCAATATCGAGATTTCCGAGGTTTTCTAAATCCTGATTAATATCTGTAAACTTTTCTTGTTCTAGGTGCTTTTGCCGAACAGCCACTTCATCTAGGTATTGGTTGATTAGCTGTTGGTAGTCTTCCTGTGTAATCACCATGCGCTGCAATGCCAAGCCTTGGGGGCGCAAGATGCGGTTCAGGTCATCGGAAGCGTCTAGATTATCTGGAGCGACCATCGCCACTAAAACTGAGGGCGGGGTTTGGTCTTCGTGTTTCGACAGTGGTATCAAACGATGGCGACGACAGATATCCACGGAGATGAGGGTTTCAATCAGGCTCCCCATCATAGTGTTGTCAAAGGAGTTGACTTCCGGATCAAGGAATTCAACACCGTATAGTATTTTAAGTTCAAATAGCTGCTGTTTTTTGTATTGCCTGAGTAACTCAGGTGATAGTTGCTGCCCAGTGATTGACTCTAGTACTTCCGTTAAGGGTATGCCAGATTTGCGGCTTTCAATTAGTGCCTGTCTCATCTGTTCGGTATTAGCATAGCCAGATAGCACTAGCTTGTTGCCGAAGGGCGAAAACTCTGTTCTGGTAGTTAGAGCGGTACTGCGCCGTTGTGGTGACGAGTAAGTCATAAATGAGCAATTGATTTGGGGAAACCTCTGCTTAAAGTATTCCCCTAGTGTGAAAAAGAATTCTCATTTATCCAGGACTTACGCAAAAATTCCTAAAAAGCTTAATTTATCGAACCGCCAACGCACAGCGTCTCCTAGAGAAGACGCCAACGCGGAGCGTCTCGAGGACTTACGCAAAATAATGAAAAAACGAACCGCATTCGCGCAGCGTCTCCCCCTGGGAGAAGGACACAAAGGACACAAAGGAATAAGAGTTTCAGAGAGTTATTGCGTAATACCAATTTAATATGAAGCTGCATAATCAAGAACCCCACCCTAACCCTCCCCGAAATCGGGGAGGGAACTGGATTTTCCACTCTTTGCTCTTCGTGAGGCGACTTTGGGGAGCCAGTGCGGTCTTCTCCCAACTCTTAGGAGACGCTTCGCGTTCACGTAGTGTCTCGTAGAGAAGGCGCTAGCCTCTCCCCTTGGGAGAAGGAGAGACGATGCCGCGCATAGCGCCACGGAGAGCGAACTTGCGTTCGCGCAGAGCGTCTCGTAGAGAGCGTCTGGGGTCTCCCCTTCGTTGTGCATCTGGCGTCTGGGGTCAAATTCTATGCAACTTCACAAAAAATTGGTATAAGTCCTATTACTTACTTGTAGAGGTAGACTACTCGTTCGGGTTCCCGCCTTAGTGGTGTCTGGGCTAAGGTGTTCACCATTTGTCACAATAGGAAGACGGTTACATCACTTCCAGGAACTTGTCGGCATTGACATCCACCCCGCCGTAAACGGTCGGGGATTCCTAAGACTCACGACTTAGGTTTCTGTTTCTTTCCCTTACGGGTATTTTGCAACTGCCCTTGGGCCTTAAGGCTGTCAGGTCTTATGTTCGCTCCACAGACTGAAACTGCGAGTCCCGCAGCCAAAATGTTTTTAGCAGCATTAACATCTCTATCGTGATGTGTACTGCATTTCGGGCAATCCCACTCTCTGATATTTAAAGGCAGTTGATCAACAATGTACCCGCAGTTCCCACAGCGTTTTGAACTAGGAAACCATCGGTCAATCTTGACGAAGTTACGACCATACCAATCGCACTTATATTCAAGCTGTCTGACCAATTCGCCCCAACTAGCATCACTAATCGAGAGAGCGAGTTTTTTGTTTTTGATCATATTCTTCACAGCCAAATCCTCAACAGCAATCGTTTGGTTTTCACGCACCAATCGAGTTGTCAGCTTGTGAAGAAAATCATTCCGCGCATCGCTAATTTTTGCGTGAACTTTAGCTATTTTAACCCTTGCTTTATGGCGATTGTTAGACCCTTTCTGTTTACGACTCAAAGCTTTTTGCGCTTTACGCAATTTTGCTTTTTTTGCCCTAAAGTTTTTGGGATTAGCAATCTTCTCACCTGTACTTAAGGCAACCAAGCTGGTGACGCCCAAATCAATGCCAATAGAGTTAGAAGATTCAGACAATCTTTCAATCTCCATATCTACTAACATCGAAACAGTCCAGCGCCCAGAGGGTGAAAGTTTTACTGAGATAGTAGATGGCTCAACACCTTGCGGCAACTGTCTACTCCAACGAATAGCCAAAGCTTGTGAACTTTTAGCAAGGAATACCTGCCCATCTCTAAATTTAAAAGCTGCCTTGGTAAATTCAGCATTACCGCCGTTATGCTTTTTCTTGAAGTTAGGGTATTTAGCCCGTCCTGCAAAAAAGTTACTAAAGGCTGTTTGCAGATGTCGCAAACCTTGTTGCAATGGCACACTACTAACGTCATTAAGAAATTGCAATTCGTCTTGTTTTTTCCAATTAGTCAGCATTGCTGATGTTTCAATATACCCAACTCTTTCTTGTCGTTCATACCACGCCTGCGTCCTTGCAGCGAGAGCGCGGTTATAGACTAAACGAGTACATCCCATCGTTTGCCGAAGCAAGGTTTCCTGCTCAGGTGTTGGATAGAATCGGTATTTGAAAGCTTTTTGTGTCATTCTTACATTATACCAAAGATTCTGTAAGAAAATAAATTAATTAAAGCCGCCCTAAAACGGCGCGGTTTTAAACCCATTTTTCTGATAATGGATGAAAATAAACAGAGAAACAATACAAGCCAGCAATTGGGTGAACCAACAGAGGTAAAGCAAGCAATGAAGAGTGACTCCCCAGCCCAAATTAATTTCAATGAATCTGGTAGCGAGGTGACAGAGCAAGTGGCAGCCCAAATAAATGTATCGGGAGATACGGCTACCGTCAATTCAGAAAATAGCGTCGCTGCATCTGAGAAAACTGGAGTGGAAACGGCAGCTTTGGCAGAACTGACTCAACAAATCGAGTCCCTCAAAACGCAACTAGAAGAGCGTAGTACTCAATATATGCGGATTGCTGCTGATTTTGAGAATTATCGAAAACGCACTAGCAAAGAAAAAGAAGAGCTAGAAGTGCAGATGAAGCGGAACACGATTATGGAATTGCTGCCAGTGGTCGATAATTTTGAGCGGGCCCGATCGCACCTCAAACCACAATCTGATGGCGAAATGACCATGCACAAAAGTTACCAAGGCGTTTACAAACAATTAGTAGATAGCCTGAAACGCTTAGGTGTATCACCAATGCGTCCTGAAGGTCAAGAATTTGATCCTAATCTGCACGAAGCAGTAATGCGAGAACCTACGGATGAACATCCTGAAGGAACAGTGTTAGAAGAGTTAGTGCGCGGATATTACTTGGGCGATCGCGTCCTACGCCATGCAATGGTCAAAGTAGCTGCTCCAAAGGAAGATACCCCTTCTGCGGAGGAAGATCAGTCGAGTCAAGCCTTCAGTTAAGCTGTAGTCGCTCGCCTCGCTGACCAAAAGTGCCTGGGTTCTAGCAGGGGCGAGCATCATTATTGAGGTATGAGATGAGGGAGATGAGGGAGATGAGGGAGATGAGGAGGATGAGGGAGATTAGGAGGAATTTACTCCCTTATCTCCCCCTGCTCCCCCTGCTCCCCTATCTTCACCCATTTCTAGATGCTGAAGTTTTGAGCTAGTCCGCCACATCATAAATTACAGCAGATAAACTCAGTAAAAATACTGGTAGATATGGGAAAAGTTATTGGCATCGACTTAGGCACTACTAACAGTTGCGTCGCCGTTTTGGAGGGTGGTCAACCACTTGTGATCTCCAATTCTGAAGGTGGACGAACTACTCCAAGTATTGTGGGATTTGGCAAGAGTGGCGATCGCTTGGTTGGTCAATTGGCAAAGCGCCAAGCCGTAACCAATGCTGAGAACACAATCTACAGTATTAAACGATTCATCGGGCGGCGTTGGGAAGACACTGAAACAGAACGCGATCGCGTCCCCTACAACTGTGTCAAAGGTCGAGACGATACCGTTGATGTCCAAATTCGCTCAAAAAACTACACGCCACAAGAACTATCTGCTATGATCCTGCAAAAGCTCAAGCAGGATGCGGAAAACTTCTTGGGTGAAGCCGTGACTCAGGCAGTGATTACCGTACCAGCATACTTCACAGATGCCCAAAGACAAGCAACCAAAGATGCTGGCATCATTGCTGGACTAGAAGTGCTGCGAATCATCAATGAACCAACATCTGCGGCTTTAGCTTTCGGATTGGAAAAGCAAGACCAAGAGCAGCTAATTTTAGTATTCGACTTGGGAGGGGGTACTTTCGACGTATCGATCCTGCAACTTGGAGATGGCGTTTTTGAAGTTAAGGCAACTTGTGGTAACAACCACTTGGGTGGAGACGACTTTGATAATGCGATCGTGCGTTGGCTGATGAAACGCTTTCAGCAACAAGAGAAAATCGACCTTTCCCAAGATAAGATGGCACTGCAACGTCTGCGGGAAGCAGCAGAAAAGGCAAAAATTGAACTCTCCAGTATGGTGAATACCTCCATCAATTTGCCCTTTATCACCTCTGATGACACTGGCCCAAAGCATCTGGAGATGGAACTCAGCCGCACTAAATTTGAAGAACTCGCACTTCATTTAATTGAAGCAACCATCGAACCAATGAGCCAAGCGCTCAAAGATGCGGATCTCAAACCAGAAGCCATAGATCGGATTATTTTGGTAGGCGGTTCTACCCGTATTCCCGCAGTCCAAAATGCGCTAATTAAATTTTTCAATGGCAAAGCCCCCGATCGCTCCATCAACCCTGACGAAGCGGTAGCATTGGGAGCGGCTATTCAAGCAGGTGTGTTGGGTGGCGAAGTCGATAACCTCTTACTATTGGATGTCACCCCTCTATCGTTGGGAATTGAAACCTTGGGTGAAGTATTCACCAAAATTATTGAACGCAACACCACAATTCCCACCAGTAAGTCACAAATTTTTTCCACAGCAGTTGATGGTCAAACCTCGGTAGAAATTCACATCCTCCAAGGCGAACGGGCAATGTCACGAGATAACAAGAGTCTCGGCAAGTTTTTACTCGCAGGAATTCCCCCATCGCCCCGTGGTGTACCGCAAATTGAAGTATCCTTTGAAATCGATGTCAACGGCATCCTGAAGGTTTCTGCCCAAGATAAAGGTACTGGTAGAGAACAAAGTATTCGGATTACCAATACAGGTGGTTTGAGTACCAACGAAGTCGAACGGATGCGCCAAGAGGCCGAACTGTTTGCTGAAGAAGATAAAAGACGTAAAGAACTGGTTGAACTCAAAAATCAAGCAGATAATCTGTTGTTTAGTTATGAATCCACGATCAAGGATAATAGCAACTTTATCGGCGACGAGATGAAAACTTTGGCCAGTGAAAAAGTTTCACAACTCCAAGCTGCAATGATTGACTCTAGTATTTCCACAGGGGAATTTAAGCAGCGCTTAGACGACTTCCAACAAACCCTGTTTGCGATCGGTGCTGATGTCTACAACCGAGCTAACAGCCAAGGTGATGAGATTGAGAAGGTTTCAGCTAGTCTTTTTACCCCAGAAATACACTCAGCAATGAATGGCACACTCATACCACAATTCAACTTTGATTTTGACGAAGAAAGTACTGCACAGGTTGATTATGAGGCGATAGATTAAGGGTTGGGCATGGGGCATGGGGCATTGGTTATTCTCCTTGTCCCATAATCTCCCTCATCTCCCTCATCTCCCTCATCTTAATTCTTGCAAAGGTATCAGAAGGAAGAGGGTCAAGAGTCAGATTTGCTCTTAATGATAAAGGATAGCGTTATTACTTTGATATATTTTCTCAATAAAGTGGTATTGTTAGATCGACTTAAATCTGCTTTGTCAAAGTCACTTGCGTGCCAAGAGGGGACTGAGTACTAGGGAGTGGGTACTGGTGAATGGGAATTGGGCACTAGGGACTGGGGACTGGGAGCTAGGAGGACATAAAGGACAAAGGGGAATTATTTAAACCAATTCGCAATTCGCAATTCGCAATTCGCAATTCGCAATTACGTTTTGTGACGGGGATTTAGACCCCGACACAAAACGCGCTGTCTGTAGAGACAGGGGACTTAAACCCCTAAAGCTCGTTAAAAGTCACTCCTTTGTCTCTTCCCAATGCCCAATAGCAGTTTCAGTCACCAAGCATTACATCTGTAAATGGTGGTGTTAATGAGGATTGATATTTTATTCAGAGTTTACAAAAGAAAATCAAAACGTGTTTTACCCTTAATACTCAGCTTTATCCTGGTTTTGTTTGTAGGCAGCCGCACTATGGCTATACCAACAAAATCCACAGAGATATTATGGGATACTTATGGTGTGCCGCATATTTACGGCAAAGATGATCGGAGTGCATTTTATGCCTTTGGTTGGGCACAAATGCAAAGTCATGGAGATTTGCTTTTGCGTCTCTATGGTCAAGCACGGGGACGCGCGGCCGAATATTGGGGAGAAGAATACCTGGAGTCAGATCGTTGGGTACAGACTGCGGGAGTACCAGAACGCGCTCGTTCTTGGTACAAAGCACAGAGTCCAACTTTTCGTAGTTGTCTTGACGCTTTTGCTACTGGGATCAATGCTTATGCAAAACAAAATCCTAACTTGATTAATGATGAAGTTGAGGCGGTGCTACCAGTCAAGGCAGAAGATGTCATGGCTCACTTACATCGGGTACTCAATTTCACCTTTGTGGTCAATCCGGAGCAAGTATTAGACCTGAGCAAAGAAAAGTTGCAAGTAGGATCTAATGGTTGGGCGATCGCACCAAGTCATTCTGCTGATGGGAATGCTATGTTGTTAGCAAACCCACATCTACCTTGGTCTGATTTATTTTTGTGGTATGAAGCTCAAATCACCGCACCAGGGATTGACGCTTATGGGGCAACACTTGTAGGTATTCCCGTATTAGCGATCGCCTTTAACAACAACTTAGGTTGGACTCACACCGTTAATACTTATGATGGTTGGGATGTTTATGAACTCACACTCGCAGGTAATGGATACCAGTTTGATGACAAAGTTCGTAACTTCCAAACCAAAACCCTCTCCCTAAAGGTGAAGCAGAAAGATGGCTCTTTGCAAGAGCAACCATTAGTCGTGAAAAGTTCTGTCCACGGGCCTGTGGTAGCCGAGAAAAATGGTAAAGCTGAGGCGTTGAGGGTTGCAGGTCTTGACCGACCAGGTGTACTCCAGCAGTGGTGGGATATGGCACGAGCAAAAAATCTTGCTCAGTTTGAAAAGACACTCCAGCGCTTACAATTGCCAATGTTTACCGTAATGTATGCGGATCGAGAAGGGCATATTATGCACCTATTCAACGGTCAAGTTCCAGTGCGCTCAAGGGGTGATTTTGAATACTGGCAAGGCATAATCCCAGGAAATACGTCTAAAACCTTGTGGACAAAAATTCATCCTTACCAAGATTTACCACGCATAGTTGACCCAAAGAGTGGCTGGTTGCAAAATACAAATGACCCACCTTGGACAACTACATTTCCAGCCGCCATTAAAGCAGATAATTACCCGCCTTACATCGCACCTCGTTTTATGGATTTCCGCTCACAACGTTGTGTAAGGATGTTGGCTGAGGATGACAAAATTTCTTTTGATGAAATGATTGCATACAAGCACTCTACCCGCATGGAACTGGCCGAGCGGATTTTGGATGATTTAATTCCAGCTGCACGCAAATATGGTCAGGACTTAGGGCAAAAAGCAGCTAATGTTCTTGAAGCCTGGGATCGACAAGCCAATGCAGATAGTCGCGGGGCGGTACTATTTGCCTTTTGGATACAACAGATGGACTTAGATAAAGCGTTTAGTAAACCTTGGAATAAAAATTCTCCACGCACCACACCCGACGGTTTAGCTAATCCTGAAAGTGCAGTTGCAACTCTGCAAACAGTCGCAGCGGAGGTAGAAAAGACTTATGGGACACTTGATGTACCCTGGGGCCAGGTTTTTCGGCTACGGGTGGGTGATGTGGATTTATCTGCCAATGGTGGGGATGGGGAACTGGGAATTTTTCGGGTACTGAATTTTGCTCCTGGAGAAAATGGGCAGTTCCAAGCTGTTGCAGGTGATTCTTATGTGGCTGCAATTGAATTTTCCAACCCTGTACGAGCAATGGCACTCATCAGCTACGGTAACGCAACTCAACCCGGATCGCCCCACATTAGCGATCAGTTACAGATGTTCGCTAACAAAAAGTTACGGACTGTGTGGCGCGATCGCTCTAAGATTCTTGCTCATTTAGAAGAACGTAAAATATTCTGAGTAATAGTGTAGGACAACGATCCAATACATCGATGTCAGGAAGTTCAGCAGTTATGGTCAAAGTGGAAATGGGTTTGTACATCTTCTTTTAACTGCTGTGTCAGGTTCTGAATCTGGCGCTGACTCCCAGTCAATGTCGCTGGGAGCAATCGCGAAGAAAACCCCTCGCCCAGTGAATCAGACTTTGCGGCTGCGGCATTCCACCGTTCAATAGCAATTGTTCTTTCCTTTGCTGATAATAGTTTTAGAGCTAAGTAGGTCGGCGCAATTAAAGTTAACTGGCTAAGGCTGTCATTTGTCATTCGTCATTAGTAAGGGTTTTGAGCTTATTTACGTTTCGTAACATACTTGAGTTTTTTCGCACCAACGTACTTAATTATTTAAGAGGTTGATTATGGTCTTTGCTCAAACCAGTCGCCCAGATGTAATAACAACTCGCCTGACGTTAGACGAGTATCGGGCTATGGAAGAAACCAACCCAGAACGCCATGAATACCGCAACGGAGAGGTTATTACTATATCGGGAGGATCGGTTACTCACAGTGCCATCGCCAGCAACTTCTTAATTTACCTGGGGTTTTTACTGAGGGACACCGATTTTAGCTTGTATAATAGCGACTTGCGAATTTGGATTCCTGAATATCAGTGTGGGACTTATACCGATTTGATGGTTGTTAATGGTGAACCAGAGTTCAATGGCAATCGCAATGATGAAATTCTAAATCCAATACTTATTGTCGAAGTTCTATCGCCTTCTACCGAAGCATACGATCGCGGCGAAAAGTTCAGAAAATATCGCTCTCTTGCCAGCTTTTGTGAATATCTGCTTGTAAGCCAAACTGAACCCTACATTGAGCAATATCACAATTTG
Source organism: Nostoc sp. CHAB 5836 (assembly GCF_020829445.1). GTDB lineage: Bacteria > Cyanobacteriota > Cyanobacteriia > Cyanobacteriales > Nostocaceae > Nostoc. The sequence continues at coordinate 19,451 of NZ_JAIVFV010000056.1, read as the reverse complement.
GATCGTAGCAGTAACGATCGCTGGGTATGGCAAGTTCACTCTCACCTTGAGCGGACGATTGTTCTGCACAGTTTAAACGTAGAAATTCCCTTGACTGAAATCTATCGTCGGATTAATTTTTAAGGCTGCTTAACTCTCTGACAATAATAGGGGGCGTGAGTAACAACGGAACAGATAAGAATAAATTGCACATCGCGTTAGTTAATATAAATTTAACAAAGTTTCACAAGACCCCAGCGGTTTGCTAGATTGTAGAAGCAAATTACTTTGGGCTAGGCAGTATGCCAGTTCAGATCCACTTCCAAAGCAGGGTGGTTTTCCACACCTAATGGTGCGGCTAGCCCCTCTGGTTGATGGGCGGGGTTTTCCTCTCCTACGTAGCACAATTGTAAAAGAGGCAGCCGACTCGGCAATGAGAAGTCTGAGCAGAGGCTTCCCCTGATCATAACTTCTGTGGCTTTTGTCGTCTCCCACGAGGAAAGCATCTGTTGCTCTAGATTTGTCGGTGATTTTTGTAAAAGCTAAAGGGTAAAATCAATTTGTTAACAAAAATTAATTTTATCTTCTGCCTGACCTCCGGCAAGTTGCCCTTTAAAGGATACTGTGTTGCTCTTGCATATCTGTAAAGCAAAACGCCTTTCCGTAAGTAGCAAGTGACCGTGAGTGACCTTCTACTGACTTCTGCTTTCTTCCTTCTAACTTTTACCTTTGCTATATGGCCCGCGACTATTATGAAATCCTGGGTGTCTCTCGCGACACCGACAAAGAAGAAATCAAACAAGCCTATCGCCGTTTAGCCCGGAAGTATCACCCAGATGTGAACAAAGAACCGGGAGCGGAGGATCGCTTTAAAGAAATTAACCGCGCTTATGAGGTACTCTCAGAACCAGAAACCCGCGCTCGTTACGATCGCTTTGGGCCAGAGGGTGTATCAGGTGCTGCTGGCGCGGGCTTTCAAGATGTGGGCGATATGGGTGGTTTTGCCGATATCTTTGAAAGCATTTTTAGTGGCTTTGCTGGCGGTATGGGTAGTCCCACGCAACAAAGACGGCGCAGTGGGCCTGCGAGGGGCGATGACCTGCGGCTAGACCTGAAGTTAGACTTTCGGGAAGCGGTATTTGGCGGCGAAAAAGAAATTCGCATTTCCCATCTAGAAAATTGCGAAGTTTGTAGCGGTTCTGGTGCTAAACCTGGAACCCGCCCTCGGACTTGTTCTACTTGTACCGGATCGGGTCAAGTCCGCCGTGTCACTAGGACACCTTTTGGCAGTTTTACCCAAGTCTCGACTTGTCCGACCTGTAACGGAACAGGGATGGTAATTGAAGATAAGTGTGACGCCTGTGATGGTAAGGGCGCAAATCAAGTCACAAAGAAACTCAAAATTACCATTCCAGCTGGGGTGGATAATGGCACTCGCTTACGGATTTCTAGTGAAGGCGATGCTGGCCAACGTAGTGGGCCTCCTGGAGATTTGTACGTCTATTTGTTTGTGAATGAGGACGAAGAATTCCAACGGGATGGCATTAATATTCTCTCGGAAATCAAAGTTAGCTACCTGCAAGCGATTTTAGGTTGTCGGTTAGAGGTAGATACGGTAGATGGGCCGGTGGAATTGATTCTTCCAGCTGGAACCCAGCCCAATACGGTGATGAAGTTGGAAAATCGCGGCGTACCCCGCTTGGGTAATCCCGTCAGTCGTGGAGATCATATGCTGAACGTATTAATTGATATTCCCAACAAAGTCACCCCAGAGGAGAGGGAACTGTTGGAGAAGCTGGCTAAAATTAAGGGAGATCGCACTGGTAAAGGTGGTCTAGAAGGATTTTTGGGAAATTTATTTAAGTGATCAAGCCCTCTTCTCTTTTAACTCCCGATGCTCAACTTGATTTACGCGGCACCCCTTGCCCAATTAATTTTGTGCGGACAAAATTACGTCTGGAGAAAATGCCATTGGGAGGTTTGCTAGAAGTCTGGCTAGACGCAGGTGAGCCGATTGAGCAGGTTCCTGATAGTCTGACAATGGCAGGTTATCAGGTGGAAAAAATTACAGACTGCACTAGTTATTTTTCTCTGTTAGTGCGCCGTCCACTTGCTGGCCAATGACAGGGGAAAATTTTGCCGCAAGTGGACAGTTATTGGGTACGGTGCTGGCTGTACAGGCTAATTTTTACCGAGTACAGCTGGATCAAGAGGATGGGGAGATGGGGGAGATGGGGGAGATGAGGGAGATGGGGGAGATGAGGGAGATGAGGGAGATGAGGGAGATGGGGGAGCAAAATCTCTCTCATCCTCTTCATCTTCCTCATTCTCCCTTGCTCCTTTGTACTCGCAGAACGCGTCTGAAAAAAATTGGGCAACAGGTGATGGTCGGCGATCGCGTTGTGGTGGAAGAGCCAGATTGGGCTGGAGGACGGGGTGCGATCGCTGAGGTTTTACCCCGCCAAAGTGAGTTAGACCGTCCGGCGATCGCCAATGTTAACCAAATCCTATTGGTATTTGCCGTTGCTGATCCACCTTTGGAACCTTATCAGCTAAGTCGGTTTCTAATTAAGGCTGAGTCTACTGGCTTAGATGTGCTTTTATGCTTGAATAAAAGTGATTTAATTTCACCCCAGGAACAGCAACAACTTAGCGATCGCCTCCTTGGTTGGGGCTATCAACCAATATTTATCAGTGTCAAAGATGGTATAAATACGGAGCAAGCAGCCAGATATTTGAGTAATAAAATTACCGTAATTGCTGGGCCTTCCGGCGTGGGTAAATCCAGCTTGATTAATACACTAATTGACTCTCTTCATCTGCGAGTCGGAGAAGTTTCTGGCAAACTAGCTCGTGGTCGTCATACCACTCGCCATATAGAATTATTTGAGTTATCTACCGGTGGAATGCTTGCAGATACTCCCGGTTTTAATCAGCCGGATATGGATTGTATACCAGAAGAATTAATCCATTATTTTCCAGAAGCAAGAAAGCGGTTAGCAGTTGCTAGCTGTCGGTTTAGTGATTGTCTGCATCGAGATGAACCTGAGTGTGCGGTGCGGGGAGACTGGGAACGATATGAACATTATTTAGAATTTTTGGATGCTGCGATCGCTCATCAAACTCAGCTGCACCAACAAGCTGATCCAGAATCTACCATGAAGTTAAAAAGCAAAAGCAAAGGGCACAGTCAATACGAACCCAAGTTAGAAAGTAAAAAATATCGCCGGATTTCCCGCAAGACTCAGTTACAGGACTTGCAGGAGTTATATCGAGATGAGGAATAACCAGGGCGATGTCTACGACGAGCTGCGCTTACGTAAATCGGCAAGAATAAACCAAACTATATTGCGAAACGTAAATACGCCTTAAACCCTTATAAATCAATACGCTTGGGTTAAGCAATTCTTCCCTCTCTTTCTCTCTTCTCTCTGTGCCCTCTGCGCCTCTGCGGTTCGTTAAAGAAAAAGAGTTTTAGCCCTTTTGTGAACCGTATTGTAATAAAGGTTGGTCACGATAGCATGGATACAAATATAAAAACTATGTTGTATGTCTCAGCCCCTTGCTACCACCGCTAGTGTAAAAGATGTCACTGAGAGTATAATTTTCCCACCAGGCGACATCTATAGTGACGAACCCCCCTTGGAATCTGATCTGCACCGCGAACAAATTGATTTACTTATCCGCTTGATTAAGTGGTGGTGGCGCGATCGCCAGGATTTTTATGCTACCGGCAACCTGACGATCTATTTCAGTCCCAACCAGAAAAAATCAGAAGAATTTCGAGGCCCTGATTTCTTTGTAGTTTTAGATACAGAAAAAAAAGACCGCAAAAGCTGGGTTGTGTGGCAAGAAAATGGTAAATATCCCAATGTGATTATTGAGATGTTATCTGATTCCACTGCCTCAGTTGATAAAGGTTTGAAAAAGCAGATATACCAGAATACATTTCGGACTCCTGATTACTTTTGGTTTGACCCAAATAACCTAGAATTACAGGGATTTCACATAGTTGATGGGCAATATCAAGAACTTGTACCCACGGAGTCGGGTTGGTTGTGGAGTCAGCAGCTAGATTTGTATTTAGGAGTTGAGTCTGGTAAATTACGCTTTTTTACCCCAGATGGGCATCTGGTAATATTGCCAGAAGAAGAAGCGAACCAACAGTTACAGCAAGCAAACCAACAGTTACAGCAAACAAATCAACAGTTACAGCAAACAAATCAAGAGCTAGAACAAGAACGTCAACGGGCTGCAATATTGGCAGAACGCTTACGAGCCGCAGGTATTGATCCTGAGCAATTATTCTGAAAATAGAATTTTATCTCTAAACTAGCCATAGAAAAATAGTGCTATGAACCAAACAATATCTGATCAAGTCCGTTGGACAACCTCAGACTTAGAATTACTCACAACTGACGAATGGAAGCGCTATGAAATTGTTGACGGAGAACTATTTGTGACTAGAGCGCCTCACTGGAAACATCAGCGAACTGCTGGTAATATTCATTTAGAATTGGAAATTTGGTCTCGTTCCAGTAAACTAGGTGAACCTATTACAACTCCCGGCATAATTTTTACAGATGCCGATAATGTCATACCCGATGTAGTTTGGATTAGTCATGAGCGTTTAGCACAATTGCTAGATGACGAAGGGCATTTGAGAGGAGCGCCAGAACTCATTGTCGAAGTGCTTTCTCATGGGACAACTAACGAACGTCGAGACAGAGAAGCCAAGTTGAAACTATACTCATCCACAGGAGTCCGAGAATATTGGATTGCAAATTGGCAATTACAACAGCTAGAAGTTTATCGCCGAGAAGCTGCTCAATTAAAACTGATCGCAACCTTGCTGGCTGATGACGAAATCACATCGCCAATTTTACCAGGTTTCTGTGTTCGAGTTCAGCATTTTTTTATCTGATTCTAGCCTAGGCGTAGTCCAACCTAGGCATCGTTCTTCAAGTTCAATTTCACCAACAAATAATCCGCCAACAGCGATATGAAATAATTTTCTGGTGTCGGGTTATGGATATACTTTTGGTATAAGTAGGTTGGCGCAAATAAAGCTAACTGGCTAAGGCTGTCATTTGTCCTTTGTCATTGGTCATTAGTAAAGGTTTTAAGCTTATTTACGTTTCGTAACATACTTGACTTTTTTCGCACCAACGTACTTAGTCCAGCGATGAATTCCCATTGTTCTTTGAGAATGGGTAGGTGTAGCCCGCCGCAGGCATCGCTTTGCCAAAAATCATAGACGTGTGTACGGAGAGGGGAAAATCCAGTTCCCTCCCCGATTTCGGGGAGGGTTAGGGTGGGGTTCTTTATTATGCAGCTTCATATTAAATTGGTAACTTAGGTGACAAGTTTTCATCAAAAAGTAATTTCATGCAGATAATGGAGCGGTCATAAACCGACGCTCACGGTCAGCAGCATAAGCAATGCAAGCTTTTAAATCTTCTCGCGTCAGATCGGGAAAATCGTAGTCTACTGAAGTAGACTAGAGATTTTCGGGTATATTTTAGTCATCTTCAGATGACTTTCGCTATTCTTCTTGGAACTTCAGTTCCTTGTGAGACATGACTTTGACGTTAAGTTGACACCAATGAACATTGTTGTGCCCCTACAAACACTGTATTTTACTCAATTGAAAACTATTCTTACGATCCCCATAAAGTCTTAAAATATTGTTAATTTCAGCCAAACCTCTCGACCTTCAACTTACAAGTATCACCCCAAAATCATTATGGCTATCGGCTACGTCGCGCTTGTACTCCACGCACATCTACCCTTCGTTCGTCACCCGGAAAGTGACTACGTGCTGGAGGAAGAATGGCTCTATGAAGCCATCACAGAAACCTACATTCCATTATTGAAAGTATTTGAAGGCTTAAAGCGAGACGGTATCGACTTTAAAATCACGATGAGTATGACACCACCTCTAGTGTCGATGCTTCGTGATCCTCTGCTTCAAGAACGCTATGACGCACACTTAACCCAACTAGAAGAACTCATAGCACTAGAAGCAGAACATAATGTAAATAACGGGCATCTTCGTTATTTAGCCGAGCATTACGCTACTGAGTTTAGCGAAGCGCGTCAGCTATGGGAAAGCTACAACGGTGACTTGGTGACAGCTTTTAAGAAGTTCCAAGACAGTAACAACCTGGAAATCATCACTTGCGGCGCTACTCACGGCTATTTGCCGTTGATGAAAATGTATCCACAAGCAGTATGGGCGCAAATTCAGGTAGCTTGCGAACATTATGAGCAAACCTTTGGACAAGCACCCAGAGGCATTTGGTTGCCGGAATGCGCCTACTATGAAGGTTTAGAGCGGATGCTAGCTGATGCTGGGTTACGCTACTTCCTCACTGATGGACATGGCATCCTTTACGCCCGTCCCCGTCCGCGCTTTGGCACTTATGCCCCAATTTATACAGAAACTGGTGTTGCTGTCTTTGGTCGAGATCATGAATCTTCCCAACAGGTATGGTCTTCTGAGGTCGGCTATCCGGGGGCGGCGGAATATCGGGAATTTTACAAAGATTTGGGCTGGGAAGCAGAATATGAGTACATCAAGCCCTACATTATGCCCAATGGTCAGAGGAAAAATACGGGCATTAAGTATCACAAAATTACTGGACGTGGTTTAGGTCTATCAGATAAGGCGCTCTATGATCCTTATTGGGCTAAGGAAAAAGCAGCAGAACACGCTGATAACTTTATGTATAACCGAGAGCGGCAATCTGAGCATCTCTATGGTATAATGCAACGTCCGCCAATTATCGTTTCACCTTATGATGCAGAGTTATTTGGACATTGGTGGTATGAAGGCCCTTGGTTTATCGATTACCTATTCCGCAAATCGTGGTATGACCAAAAAACATATCAAATGACCCATTTAGCAGACTATTTGCGAGATCAGCCAACGCAGCAAGTCTGTCGTCCTTCCCAGTCAAGTTGGGGTTTTAAGGGTTTCCACGAATATTGGTTGAATGAAACGAATGCGTGGATTTATCCGCATTTGCACAAAGCTGCGGAACGGATGATTGAAATCTCGTACCTGGAACCAGAGGACGAGTTGGGGTTGAAAGCATTGAACCAAGCAGCGCGGGAATTGTTATTAGCACAATCTTCTGACTGGGCTTTTATTATGCGGACGGGAACGATGGTACCCTATGCAGTCAGACGGACGCGATCGCACCTGATGCGGTTCAATAAGCTATATGAAGACGTTAAAGTTGGCAAAATTGATAGTGGTTGGCTGGAAAAAGTCGAGTTAATGGATAATATCTTCCCCGAAATCAACTATCGCGTCTATCGTCCGCTATAGTTTCACACAAAGTGACCAACAGCAGTAGGGTGGGCAATGCCCACCCTATACTACAATACGGTTCAGTTAAGCCGAAAACTGAATATTTACGTAGGTTCTGACAAATGCGCTGAATTGTCAGTGACTTAAGATGAATGTATACTCCAATTGACACTCTCAGGTCTGAAGACACTGAGATTCTTAGTTCATTGACGTGCCTTAAAATTGTCTATCCTTACGGCAGTACTTAAACCTCGCACCCGTTCAAGACAACAAAGTGCTGAGTCTAATTTAAACAATCCCAGTGGGCTTCATCTCCCTAAGCGTTAGAAAATCGTTTTTCTAGTTTCCGTATGCCCTACGGTACTTTGTCCAATGAATAAGTAGTGTTGTTTACTGGTCTGAACGCGCGTTGGCATCCTAGCTTTTATTTATCGTGGTTTACTCGCTACCCACTATCCATTATTTTTTCCTAGCCAGTCATTTTGGGGTTGGTTATCCATTTGTGCTAGCGGTTATTCTACCTGTGGCATAATTGTATTATACCAGTCCCCGTACCAAAAATTAATTCTGAATGCGGTTAAAACCGCACGAGTTGCTTATATCTCAGGGCTAAAGCCACTGAGCTTTAGGCTTACCGACTAACTTGTAAAATGGATTCCCAGTATGCTCTGTTGCGTGAATCCCGATTGCCAAAAACCCTTAAATCCAAATAAAAACAATTATTGCCATAGCTGTAGAGCGGAATTGATCCCTCTGCTGGGAGGTCGCTATCGTCCTACTCAGGTGTTGTCAGATGAGGGCGGATTTGGTAGAACCTATTTGGCAGAAGATGTACACAAACTGAATGAATGCTGTGTTGTTAAGCAATTTGCACCAAAACTTCAGGGAACTGGGCCCCTAACAAAGGCCGTTGAGCTATTTAAACAAGAAGCGAGCCGACTGCAAGAACTTGGAGAACATCCGCAAATTCCAACTTTATTGGCTTATTTTGAGCAAAATCACTATCTGTTTTTGGTGCAGCAGTTTATCGATGGGCAAAACTTGCTTAAGGAATGGGAGACGCAAGGAAGCTATAGCGAAACAGAGATTCGCGAGCTTTTGCTAGATTTACTGCCCGTGCTGAAGTTTATCCATGCACGGGGAGTGATTCATCGGGATATCAAACCACAAAATATTATTCGCCGTCAAAGTGACGGGCGATTAGTGCTAATTGATTTTGGAGCCTCAAAGCAGCTGACGGCAACAGTGCAGACTAAAATGGGCACTGTTATTGGCTCACACGGTTACACTGCACTTGAACAAATGCAAGATGGAAAAGCTTACCCAGCCAGTGATTTATTCAGTTTGGGGGCCACTTCTTTTCATCTACTAACTGGGGTTCGCCCATCTCAACTGTGGATACAACACGGCTATGGTTGGGTTGCATCTTGGCGACAATATTTGCTTAGTCCAGGTAGGGGCGAGGTTTCTGTGTCTATAGAGTTGGGTGAAGTTTTGGATAAGCTGTTGCAACTAGATATCCAAAAGCGTTATCAATCGGCTGATGAGGTGATCACTGACTTGACACCTCGCCTACCACCATTGTCATCAGTACCCCCAACCATACTTACACCAACAATTGCAGCCAGCCCAGCAAGCAAAGGGCCAGTTTCATCAAAACCAAATAACAAGCTAACAAGTCAACTGCTTTTAGGTACGAGTATTGTGGTGATGGGATTAGGGGGAGTTTGGTATTTACAGTCTCGCCCCCATACAATGAGCGAGTTTTCTCAGCCTATTTCTCAGCCGATTCCGCCTCAAAAAAACGTCTTAAAAAATTCTTTTCTACCCAAACCTCTCAAGGGGCATTCCAGCGATGTGAATTCTGTAGCTTTCAGTCCTGATAGCACAACCCTTGCTAGTGCCAGTGATGATCAGACAATCAAGCTATGGAATCTCGCAAGTGGACAGGAAATCCACACTTTAGAAGGACATTCCAATTGGATTTGGACTGTAGCCTTTAGTCCTGATCACAAAATCCTTGCCAGTGGTAGTGCGGACAAGACAATCAAGCTGTGGAATATCGACACAGGAAAATTAATCCGTACCTTGCAGGGACATAGCGACGGAGTTACTTCTGTAGCTTTCAGTCCTGATGGCAAAACTCTTGCTAGTGGCAGTGCTAGTAAAGATAAGACAATCAAACTGTGGAATATCGACACAGGAAACTTAATCCGCACCTTAGAGGGACATAGCAATGGTGTTCCATCTGTGATTTTTAGTCCTGATGGCAAAACCCTCGCCAGTGGTGGCTGGGACAAGACAATTAAATTGTGGAATCTGGATACGGGAAAGTCAATCCGCAGCTTGGAAGGAAATGCTGGGTCAATTCTTTCAGTTGCTTTTGCTGGCGATGGTCTCACCCTGGCCAGTGGTAGTAATGACAAGACAATTAAATTGTGGAATCTGGAGACAGGAAAGTTAATCCACACTTTAAAGGGACATACTGATAAGGTTAATGCTGTTGCCTTTTTGCCCAGTACCATTCCAAATGGTGCCAACCTTGTCAGTGGTAGTAATGATCGGACAATTAAACTGTGGAATCTGGTAACAGGAAAGGAAATTCGCACTCTAGAGACGGGTTCTGGATATATTTATGCTATTGCCATTAGCCCAGACGGACAAACTATTGCCGGTGGTGGGAGTGGTGAGAACATTCTCAAAGTTTGGCAGATGATTCACTAGACATAGGAGTGAAATTAAATATGCGTTACCCAGAACCCTTGTCAAGACAAGTAGCACTGCTACGTCAAAACAATTGTTTTTCACTCCTATGTCTACTGAAAATTAGAGTATTTTTCAGGTATTTAGACCACAACTGAGACGGGGAGTGGTGTCGTTCAATTACCTGAAAATAGCTGTAAGTAGGTCGGCGCAATTAAAGATAACTGGTGATGGCTGTCATTTGTCCTTTGTCATTCCTCCTTGGTAAGGGTTTCAAGCCTGTTTACGTTTCGTCACATAGTTTGATTTATTTTCACCGACTTACTTAATTACTCATTGTCGATCAGAACTGTAACCGCAGCGATCGCAATCAACATTTCGTCATTTTTATCGTTGAGTTCGGGAATCGCCCGCCCTTGAACGATCATCCCCCCAGATTCTACGGTGAGGGTTTTTCTGCCAAATGGTAATACAGCTAGTACCTCTTGTTCCCTGACTTGTTCGGGGTATGGCACTGCTACCTGAACCTCTATAATCATTTCATTGGGGTGACTTAAACCTGCAACCTCCCAAACACCAGGTAAGGCATTATGAGCGATCGCATTACGTACTGCCCTAGACGCTGCTACTGTCGGTTCTTGTCCATGCTGATCTATTCCCATCCCCATCTCAATAATCAACCGTTTACGTGCCATTGCTACCTCAGATAAATCTTGGATCTTTCACCAAAAAACGCAGAAGCCAGAGATGATTGTAAGTAGGTCGGCGCAATTAAAGCTAACTGGCTAAGTCTGTCATTTGTCCTAAGTCAATTGGTCACTAGTAAAGATTTTAAGGCTATTTACGTTTCGTAACATACTTTGATTTTTTCGCGCCAACTTACTTACTTTAAGAGCCACACAGGTCATTACCTTGTGTCTGCTGAACTGCTTTAGACCATACGCTGCAAGCGACTCAGACGCTCTGAGTAACTTTTCATCACCTCTATAGCAAACATGGGTGTTTCCTGAACGGCAAACAGAAACCTTCTCTCATCAAGGAAAACCAATTTGCAATCTCCCTTGGCGATCGCTGTATAAGTTCTATTTTTGACTCCTACAAGTACCCCGACACCAAAAACTTCGCCCGGATCAATGGTTTCTACAACTTTGCCATTGACTAATATATCTACCTCTCCTTCCAGAATGCCGTACATCTGATCACCCGGCTGTCCTTCCTCAAAGATGACTTGACCTGCTAAAAATACTTTTGGGTCGGGTTGTTTTTGAAAGATACTGACTGTTACCACAGGACTTACCATTAGACATCTCCAGAAATTAAATATGCGTTACCCAGAACCCTTGTTTCGACGTAGCAGTGCTACGTCGAAACAATTCTTTTTCGGAGATGTCTATTAGAGCAACCCCAAAATTATTTATTTTTAAACGAAACCTTTCGATAGTTAGCGAACCTAGGAAAGTATACTACTTTCTGTTGATTAACTCCCAACTTCCGCAAAATTCCTGATTACCTAGAAACCTCTCCCTGGTTTTATAGCGCTTCTAGAATGGAAGCAATACACTCTGACCTCACTTCCATTCCTCTCTTCTAAAAGGAAAGAAGCTTTGAGTCTTACTCCCCAACGCTAGTAGGGAAGGGGCTGTTCTTGTTAGGTCTGTATTCCATGCAATTGAGAACCGCCATACATCATGTCCAGGTAATTAGTTATGATTCTCACAGTCATTGCACCCCACACGCCAGATCCACAACGAAGGGGAGACCCCAGACGCGAGACGTGTCTAACTTACGTTCAAATAGGAAATGTTGGTGATCAGGTCATCTTCTATAATTAATAAAACCTGCACACCTAATTCTAGGCATGAGACTGTGACCGAATCAGGAAGTTATAAAGATACTGTAAACCTACCCAAGACTAACTTTGATATGCGGGCAAACGCCATCAAGCGTGAGCCTGAAATCCAGAAATTTTGGGAAGAAAATAAAATCTACGATCGCCTCTCGAAAAATAACCCTGGCGAATTATTTATACTGCACGATGGGCCTCCCTACGCTAATGGCTCTTTCCATAGTGGTCATGCCTTAGGTAAAATTCTTAAAGATATTATTAATCGCTATCAACTCCTACGAGGGCGTAAGATTCGCTACGTCCCTGGTTGGGACTGTCACGGGTTGCCAATTGAGTTGAAAGTTTTGCAGAATATGAAGTCAGCAGAACGGCAAACCTTAACGCCTTTACAACTGCGGCAAAAAGCCAAAGAATTTGCTCTCCAAGCGGTGGCTGACCAAAGCAAAAGCTGTAAGCGTTTCGGGATATGGGGTGATTTTGAACACCCTTATCTAACTCTACAGCCGGAATATGAAGCAGCGCAAATTGGCGTATTCGGTCAGATGTTTTTAAAGGGTTACATCTATCGGGGTTTGAAGCCGGTTCACTGGAGTCCGAGTTCTAAAACCGCTTTGGCGGAAGCTGAGTTGGAATATCCTGAAGGTCACACTTCCCGCAGTATCTATGCAGCTTTTCCAATCACAGGTTTGGCGGAAGCTGTAAAACCACTTTTGGCAAAATATCAGTCAGATTTGGGTGTGGCGATCTGGACAACTACACCTTGGACAATTCCGGGGAATTTGGCGGTGGCGGTGAATGCAGATTTGAACTATGCAGTGGTGGAAGTTTCCCGCCCAGAGGGGGAAGCGCCGAGTAATTTCAAATACTTAATTGTTGCTGCTGATTTAGTCGAAGGTTTATCTTCAACCTTGGGAGTTGAGTTAACTCTAAAAGCCACCTTCAAGGGGAATGATTTAGAACATACTACGTACCGTCATCCTCTATTTGACCGGGAAAGTGCGATTGTAGTCGGCGGCGATTATATCACTACTGAATCGGGTACTGGATTGGTACATACTGCTCCCGGTCATGGTCAAGAAGATTACATTGTTGGTCAGCGTTACGGTTTGCCCATCCTTGCACCAGTGGATGATAATGGCGATTTTACCGAAGAAGCAGGACAATTTGCCGGGTTAAATGTGCTGGGTGATGGGAATCAGGCGGTAATTCATGCGTTGGCGGTGGCTGGTTCTTTGTTGAAGGAAGAAGCATACGCCCACAAATACCCTTATGATTGGCGGACGAAGAAGCCAACGATTTTCCGCGCCACCGAACAATGGTTTGCTTCCGTGGAGGGATTTAGAGAAGAAGCGCTTCATGCGATCGCCACGGTAAAATGGATTCCAGCCCAAGGTGAAAATCGGATCACGCCAATGGTAGCGGAACGTTCCGATTGGTGTATCTCCCGTCAACGGGCTTGGGGTGTACCCATTCCCGTTTTCTACGATCAAGCCACCGGGGAAGTACTGCTGAATGAAGAAATTATCAACCACGTCCAAGGAATCATCGCAGAAGTTGGTTCTGATGCTTGGTGGGAACTTTCAGTTGAGGAATTATTACCAGCATCCTATCGCCAAAATGGTAAGTCTTACCGCAGAGGTACAGATACAATGGATGTATGGTTTGATTCTGGCTCATCTTGGGCAGCTGTCACAAAGCAACGTCCAGAGTTACACTACCCCGCAGATATGTATTTGGAAGGTTCCGACCAGCATCGCGGCTGGTTCCAATCGAGTTTGCTCACTAGTGTAGCGGTGAATGACATTGCACCTTACAAAACTGTGCTAACTCACGGCTTTGTGTTGGACGAACAAGGGCGGAAGATGAGCAAGTCAGAAGGAAATGTCGTTGACCCAAATACAATCATTGAAGGCGGAAAAAATAAAAAAGAAGAACCACCTTATGGTGCAGATGTCCTGCGACTGTGGGTATCATCGGTAGATTATTCCTCTGATGTCCGCATTGGTAAAAACATCATTAAACAAATGAACGATGTTAGGGGCAAAATTCGCAATACGGCGCGGTTTTTGTTGGGTAGCTTGGATGATTTTGACCCGGAAAAAGACGCAATCCCCTTTGAAGAATTGCCCGAACTTGACCGTTATATGCTGCACCGGATCACCGAGGTGTTTGAGGAAGTAACCGTTGCCTTTGAGACTTTCCAATTCTTTCGCTTTTTCCAAACAATGCAGAATTTCTGCGTGGTGGATTTATCCAACTTTTATTTAGATGTTGCCAAAGATCGGCTGTACATCAGTGCAACCAACGCTTTCCGCCGTCGCAGTTGTCAAACGGTGCTGAAGATCGCAATAGATAATTTAGCACGAGCGATCGCTCCAGTATTATGCCACACTGCCGAAGATATCTGGCAATATCTCCCCTACAAAACACCCTACAAATCGGTGTTTGAATCTGGTTGGGTGCAGGTAGAAGAAAAATGGCGGAATCCGGAATTAGCCGAATTTTGGCAAGGGCTGCGACAACTGCGCACCGATGTTAATAAGGTGTTGGAACAAGCCAGGATAGAAAAACTGATTGGTTCTTCCCTGGAAGCCAAAGCTTTGATTCATATACCTCACAAACAATTAGGCGATGCGATCAAAGCCTTTAATCCTGTCAAGGGTAACGGTATTGACGAACTGCGGTATTTGTTGCTGACTTCCGAGGTGGAATTATTAGATTCTGCTGAAGGTTTGCAAGGATTAAAATATACAGCGCAGACGGAAGACTGGGGAATTGCTGTAGTGAAAGCAGATGGGCAAAAATGCGTTGGCAAAGCCTACACGAAGTGTATTCGCTGTTGGAACTACTCCACTCATGTGGGAGAATCAGCAGAACATCCCCTAATTTGCGATCGCTGTGTTGCAGCCTTAGCCGGAGAGTTCTAAAAACAACTGGCGTCAAAAATAGTAAATATACGTGTTGCTATATGGTATATAGCGTTTCCTAATCACATGAGGTACATCGAAAGCCCCCTCTCCGCTTGCGGGGAGGGGGTTGGGGGTTTAGACTTTTCAAACAGCCTCTAATCTCGACTTTATCCAAAATTAAGAACTCGGTTTTCTTTATGCGGCAAAAACCCTGGCTTTTTAGCAAATACTTTTTCCACTCTACAGGTTCTCCATAAAATTCAAAAACTAAAACTACTGTTCCACAAAGGTTTCAACTTCAGCGTTCACGTAGCGAAAAAAATGGATAAAGTCGAGCTAATATCAAATCCGGTTAAATGCACATAGTTAAAATATGCCACAAGCTTTATTAATTCATGGGTTATAGCGGTTCTCAATTGCATGGAATACAGACCTAACAAGAACAGCCCCTTCCCTTCTAGCGTTGGGGAGTAAGATTCAAAGCCTCTCTCCTCTTAGGAGAGAGGTTTGGAGAGAGGTCAAAACTGTACTGCACCCAAGGGAGAACCGCTATAAGTAGAGCGACGCAAATAAAACTAACTGGCTAAGGCTCTCACTTGTACTTCCCAGTATTAATACTAATCGATCTCATTACGCTTAGTAATATTATTTGAAACATCAATGTATTGCATTTTGAAGTGTGGTATGTGGGTTATGTATGCGATTAAATCAGGTTGCAGTCAGCACCTGAAATAGATATTTTGGGTAACACATATTATGGTTATTTTATGCAGTACGTAAGTCTAAGGGTAATATACTTTTGAATAAAAAATTAGAGTATTTATGCGGAAACACAGTGCGTGTTATTACGGAAAATTCATCGTAAATACAGGCAATTCAGGCAATTATTAAGAAAATATAAAGGTATGGATTAATACGTATAATTTAGACTAAAACATCCATTAACAGAAAATTTCAAAGGTTCACAGATATGTCAAATAAAGTTGCTGTTGCTAAAGAGTTGGCAGATTTTTTGGTTCAAATAGAACAGCGATCGCAGTTTCATGCAGGCTATCCATATAATTTAAGTTGTGATTACAGTGCGATCGCCAAATTTTTCAATTTTCTGTTAAATAATGCTGGAGATCCATATGTTGAGCCAGATTTTGGTCTCCATTCTCGTAAGTTTGAGCAAGAAGTCTTATCTTTTTTTGCTGAACTCTACAAGATTCCAGAAAATGAGTTTTGGGGTTATGTTACTGCTGGCGGAACTGAAGGTAATTTATATGGAATATTCTTAGCAAGAGAAATCTATCCTAATGGGATTCTTTACTCATCAGAAGACTCTCATTACTCAATACCCAAAGCAGCCAAATTATTCCGCATCCAACATAATGTTGTTAATTCGCAAATTAATGGAGAGATGAATTATGAACATTTTGAACAACTCATTAGCGAGAATCGTAATTCTCCACCGATTATAAATTTAAATATTGGCACTACTGTCAAAGGTGCAATTGATAACTTAGATAAAGTTATAGAAATTTTAGAACGTCATCAGATTAAAGATTACTACATTCATTGTGATGCCGCGCTTTCAGGGTTAATATTACCCTTTATAGATGGCGCTCCGCAAGTTAACTTTCAAAAACCCATAGATAGTATAGCTATTTCTGCTAAATTCATTGGTTCTCCCTTGCCTTGCGGTGTAGTTTTAACTAAGAAAAAATGGGTAAAAAAAGTTGAAACAGCCATTGAATATATTGGTTCAATAGATACAACAATTCTGGGTTCTAGAAACGGTCATACCCCTCTGATTCTCTGGTATGCAATCCAAACAAGAGGTTATGAGGGTTTAGCTAAAGAAGCAAATACCTGTATTAATAATGCCCAATATCTTTTCCAACAACTTAAAATCAGAGAATATCCATGTATGCTCAATAAATTTTCCAATACCGTAGTGTTTCAAAAACCTTCTCAAGGGTTAATTAAAAAGTGGCAGTTAGCAATTTTTGAAAACTCGGTACATCTTATAGTCATGCAAAATATCGATCGGGATAAAATCGACACTTTTGTTAATGAACTTTTGTTAGAAGAAGGGTTACTTAAGAATGTGGGAGATTACCAACTACAGCCAGTACTACACTAATATATAGTACTCATACTTGATTTTTGAAAATATACGTAGGGGAGCCAGTCGTTTGGGCGGGTTTCCCGACTTGAGCGAACTGGCGTTGTGTTAGCGACAGCGTAACGCACCATTATTAAGGGTTTGGTGCGTTACTACAGCTATAGAATTTGAAGCCAGTATTTTATCTATTTAAAAAGTTTTTGGCGCACAAGTTAGCAGCAAGTAGTATTTCTACTTCTGCACGTCCCATAGGTGGTAAGAAAAAATACCCTTGTCCATAATCACATTGTAAAACCTTCAATTGTGCTAATTGCTCTACAGTTTCTATCCCTTCTGCTGTTACAGACATATTTAAATTATGGGCTAATGTCACAATCGCTCGAATAATTTCTAAGTTTTCTCCTTTACTACCTATACTAGTCACAAAAGATCGGTCAATCTTAAGTGTTTTAATTGGTAAGCGGTGCAGATAACTCAAGGATGAATAACCAGTACCAAAATCATCCATGTGCATCTCGATATTGAGCGCTGTTAACTCGGAAAGCACAGTGGTAGCTAATTCAAAATTATCCATTAACAAGGTTTCAGTAATCTCCAATTTCAAACAGGATGGCTCCAGTCCAGTTTGCTGCAAAATATGTTTAATCTGTTGGAGTACATCAGGTTGGGTAATTTGTTTACCAGAAAAATTTACACTAATTGTCAGAGGTAGTGAGGTAGGAAATTGTTTATGCCATTTATGCATTTGGTCACAGGCTTCATAAAGCACCCATTGCCCGATATTAACGATCATTCCAGTTTCCTCGGCCAGGGGAATAAAATCTTGAGGGGAAATAAGTCCTCGTTCTGGATGATACCAACGTATCAATGCCTCAAATCCAATAATTTTGCCAGTTGTCAGTGAAATAATTGGCTGGTAATCAAGACGAAATTCTTCTTGCTTGAGTAGCGCATTTCGCAGAGCAGTTTCTAACTCCAACAGCAAAGCTGCACCCTCGTGCATCTTTGGGTCAAAGACCTCATAACGTGCCTTACCGAGTGCTTTGGCACAATACATTGCCACATCGGCGTCCCGCAGAACCTGTACTGCTTGCTGATAATCTGCTCTACTTAAAGCGATGCCAATACTAACATTTGTAAACACCCGATGCTCATTTAATTGAAATGGCAAAGTTAGAACCTTTTTAATTCGCTCGGCTACTTGTATGGCGGTGCTAATATCCTCAATTTCCTCAATTAAGATGGTGAACTCGTCTCCGCCAAAACGGGCAACTATGTCTCCAGTTCGCAGAACTGACTTTAGCCGATGAGAAAGGGCAATTAAAAGCTGATTTCCTAGTAAATGCCCAAGGCTATCATTAACAACTTTAAAGCGGTCTAGGTCTAAGAAGAGTACGGCAAATAAATAATTATTTTGCTGTTTACTACGTTCTATTGCCTGCTGTACCCGATCCATAAATAATTGCTGGTTAGGTAATCCTGTTAGCCCGTCATGAAGACTATTGTGCAGTAATTGGCCTTGTGCTTCTTCACGCTTGATAATGTCTTGTTGAAGTTGTTGATTAACTTTAATAAGTTCAATAGTGCGTTCTAGCACCAACTGCTCAAGCTGATAACGGTACTGGATTAATTCTTCCTCTGCTAGCTTCCGCTTAGTGATGTCACGGATAATAACAATATACTCCCGTATCTGGGAATTAAATGGCCGTGAAATAGTCGATTCAACAATTCGTAAACCTTGGTTGATTTTTAAAGTTTGCTCACTCCTAACAGACCATTGCTCCGGCTTACCCTGATAGCATATTAGAAGTTGATTCAAGTTTTGTCCAAGCAAGTGTTCAACACGTATTTGAAATAATTCTTCAGCAGCAGTATTTGTCTGAAAAATCACTCCACTTTCATCTAATACTAAAACAGTATCCGGAATGGTATCGAGAGTAGTAATAAATAGGTTTCTTGCTTGTTTGCGTGCTTCATCAATAGCAATAATTTGTGGTAAAGTTGTCCAGCAAGCGATCGCTACCCCTGTAAAAGAAAGCGTCACTAACAGAATAGCGAGTAAAGAGTTTTGAGGATTAGTAGAAAGTCTATCTAAAAAATCGCGGATCACCCAACTAATTATGGCAGTAATACAAATTAATGATACTAAAACAACCACTTGTAGTACTACAAAGTCTGGGTTGTTTTTACCAGGTTTAACCTCGTAGCGCTGTGTCCACCAGTTCGGGTGTAATGGTGCAAATCTTAAGCGACGTAACGCTACATCTCCTAGGTTCAGAACAATGGGTAATAATAATCCGACTAAAAATTGTTTCCCATTCAAAGCTAAACCTCCAACTATTAGAACTACCGCTTCTACCAAGAAAAAACCAAGTGACCACCAAGGCCATAACACCTGTGGTTGTCCCCGACACAGCCATAACCCCAGATGTAGTCCCATAATAGACATGAGATAACAAGTGCCTGCTACTGTGACAAGTTGATCTACATTTCCTAAATTTAGACAAAGCAAACTGAGTAGAAAGGTAACTAAAATAGCAGGGCCAAGGACACCTTGACGCGAAACTAATAGTTGGAGGTTTAGCT